>JAJRXW010000049.1 GCA_024276095.1 Gammaproteobacteria bacterium | reverse complement strand
CATCGCTCCGACCAGCCTGCGGTGCTCGTAATCGAGACCCTTGATGCCCGTTTCGAGGCCATCCTTCAGGCTAGTCAGTGACATCGGTATCGCCTCCCAGATCCAGGGACGCCAGCAATTCCATACCCATCCGGATATTTTCCCGCTCGGCACCCTCCATCCCGACGCGCACACGATTGGCGCCGATGAAGCCCCCTTCGAATGCCCCTCCGGTGTAAGTCGAGGTGATCTTCTCGCGCAGCAGGGTTGCCCCATCGGCTTTGCGATATAACTCCCAGATCGCATTCATGCTCACGGTCATCCGGATGCTGAATGACGGCGTCTCGACTTTGACAACCCTGATTTTCAGCACGTACGGTGCATCGTTGTCATTGTCGACACCGGGAAAAATGCTGCTGGCACGAATCATGGGCATTACGACATCTGCGGCCCTGGAAGTATCGACCGCGGAAAAAATACCGCTGGCGATAATTGCATCGGTGACGGCCTGCTCGAAGTAGTCCGTCGTAATGCCGGCCGATGCGCCGCTGATGGCCAGGTGGACCATGTCGGAAAGAGCTTCTTCCGGCACCGGCACTGTCGAATTCTCCGGAACCATCGCTTCGGTTGCTGTAGTGATTCCACACAACGTTAATGCGAAACCCGCGATGACAGCCAGAACCAGGTGTCGTGGTGCATATATATGGTGAAAAATATTCATTGCAACATGTCCGGCAGAGAGTCAGAGGAGGGTCCTGCCGGGGGCTTTCCAGTTCCGTGGGATAACCCCAAGCAGGACCTCGTGTACATCTGGACTTCTATCCTCCCAGTGATGGATCGTCCTGAGCGGCCCAGTCCTTGTCGTAGACCGTCCATTCGCCTTCCTCGACGTCCGTTTCCTTGCTGCGAAGCTGGAAGCCTCGTGACAGGATGAACCACATCAACGGTATCAGGCCGCCCCAGATGAACACGGCTCCGCCGATGGTGCGGCAGTAGGTCAGGAACGAAAAGACCGGACCCGTCACGATTTCTGCCGAGCGGGCATACCAGGTGCCTTCCGTGTAGGCGATCCAGGTCTGGTACAGCCCGACCGGGAACAGATCGAGGAACATCATCAGCGCCAGTCCGCCGTTCAGGGACCAGAAAGCCGTTCGGATCAGCTTCGGGTTCCAGGCGGATTTGTGGAACAGGTGCTGGCAGCAAAACAGCATGCCACCCAGGGCGATGTTGCCTTTCACACCAAACATGGCTGCGTGCGCATGATTGCCGGTGAGGTAGGTTGCATGCTCATAGTAGTTGACGATCGGCAGATTGATGACCGAGCCAAATACTCCCGCCCCAAAGATGTTCCAGAAGTTGACACCAAGGATAAACAGCCAGACGCCTTCCATGACCATGGTCTGTTTTCCTTCGACCATGTTCTTGTTGGCATGGTAGCCTTCCTGGCGCATCTGCCACGCATCCAGCGTCAGCAGAAGCAGCGGCAGTACCTGAAGGGTGGAGAAAACGCTTCCAAGTGCGATGATCCCGGTCGGTTTGGCAATCCAGTAGAAGTTATGGGATATGCCGATCGTTGCAGTGATCAGGAAAAGCATCACGGCAAGGAAAATAACCCGCTCGGCCATCATCCGGGTAATCAGTCCCATCTGTACGAGCATGTACCCGACTATGACGGTCGTGAACACCTCGAAAGTGACCTCAACCCACATATGGACAACCATCCAGCGCCAGTAATCAGAGATCGCGAAATTCATCTCCGGCTGGATCAGCAGCCCGAAGAACAGGAACATCACCATTATGCCGCTGCCGTATAGCAGCCATGAAGGAACGGACCAGATGTTCTTCTTGGTCAGCCACGGCTTCACGGCGCGGTAAATGATGAATATCCACAGAGCGAACGAGGCCAGCAGGGTAAACTGGAAGAATCGACCCAGTTCCATGAACTCCCAGCCCTGGCTGCCGAACCAGTACGACATGGTGTCACTCAACATGCCCGTCTGTCCCATGTAGATTCCGACCAGGGCGCCGACGCCCGTAACGACACACAGGAAGAACAGTATGTTGATCAGAGATTTCTGCCCGGGGGGTACTTTCGATATCCTCGGCAGGAAAAAGATCGTGTAACCGACCCAGCACATGAAAAACCAGAATATCTGCAGCAAAGTATGGTAGCTCCGCGCCACCTGGAAGGGGATGATTTCATTCAGTGAAACTCCGCCAGGACGGACAAAATCGGTTGCAGCGATCACACCGCCGATAATCTGCACCCCGAACACGATGATTGCCAGGGCAAAGAACTTGTACGTAGCACGCTGTGTAGGACGAACGTACTCATTCTCCAGATCGTAGGTGGTCAGCGATTGCCCGCCGTTCCCGTTGCCGCTGGAATCGAATACATCAACAGGCTGTTCTTTCATCTGGCCGTAGATGTACAAAACCGCCATGACACCGACGAACAGTGCAAAGATGGAAAAAACACTCCAGAAAAACGTCGGCGCAGTGGGCGTGTTGCCGGCATCCTTGTCACCCGGCCAGTTATGCGTGTAACTGTAGGTTTCTCCCGGACGATTCGCCGCGGCTACCCAGCCTCCCCAGAAGAAAAACGCAGTCAGATCATGGATATCCTGTGGATCGGTGATCAGCGTGGATGTACTGAAAGCCTCATAATACGTCGGATCCGTAAACATCCGGGTGTAGTGCTCGTTCAAGACCCGGAATGCGGAAACCTGGGCGTCGTTAATGCGAATAACACCGGCCTCCTCGTCATATCCGTTTTCATGAACCTCCCGCTTTACCCTGACCGCGATTGCGTCCTCGTCGTATTGCGAAAAAGACCCGGCACCACGATCCTTCATCTCCTGCGCGTAATAGGCACGCATGCCCAATACGGTTCGATGCAGGGCATCAGCGGTAAAATCGGGCCCGCGTTCGGCGCCATCGCCCCAGAAGGAGCCATAACTCATCAGCCCCCTGAGGTGAAATATTTCCTGCCCCCGCTTGATCTGTTCACGGGTAATGACAGTTTGACCTGTCGAAGCCGACACATAATCTTCCAGCGGCGGAGCTCCTGTATAAGTCGCGCCACCAAGGTAAATTAACCCGGCGATACTGATTGCAGCAACGATCATGAAATGCGTCAGCCAGTTTTTCTTGTTCACCAGCCATAGCGCCAGATTCATCTCGGACTTTGTGCTCATATCCCACCTCGATTGAGTTTTCTTCTAATAGCAGGATATATCCTATCCAGATAAAACCGTTTTCACATGACATAGGTCAAGTACAACCGCCTCGAACCCCTTATCTTTCCGGGTACAGACAGTTTTATTCAATCAGATTGTTCATGCTGTCCGACACACACGCGATAACTGAAGGCGAAGATCAAAGAGAACAATACAATGAGCAAAATCCTTGCATGGTTAAGATTTTGGTCAACAAAGGCACCTTCCGATGGCCCGTACGAGTCCTGCTACGACAACGGGCAGCTAAGGGCCAAAGGGGCCTATAAAGACGGAAAACCGGACGGGCCGTATGAATCGTACTATGAAAACGGCCAACTGGAGTTCAGGGGAAACTACACGGACGGACGGAAAAACGGCGCATGGGAAAGTTACTGGGAGACCGGGCAGCGGAAATTCCAGGGCAACTACACAGCCGGACAACTGCATGGCATCCAGGAATGGTTCCACCAGAATGGTCAGTTGCGGGAAAAACAGGCCTATACGAATGGAACAAAGGAAGGCAACTGGAAACTCTTCCACGATAACGGCCAGTTGAAATCCGAAGGCAACTACCAGGAAGGCCGGCGGGAAGGATCTTTTGATATCTACTACAAAAATGGACAGCTACGGTCCAAGGGAACGCACCGGGATGACAGGCGAAGCGGGCCATACGAGTCGTATTTCGAGAACGGTCGGCTGGAATCCAGGGGGAACTACAAAAACGGCAAACGCGACGGCCTGTGGGAAAAGTTTCATGAAAACGGCCAGCCGGAATCCAACGGCCGCTACCAGGACGGCAAACGCGACGGACCGTGGGATGAATACCACGATTGCGGACAGCTGAAGTGCAGGGGAAATTACAATAACGACCGGAAGGAAGGCCCCTTCGAACAGTATTGCGAACGGGGACAACTGATTGTCAAAGAGCACTATAAAAACGGCAAACAGGACGGCACCTACGAGTCATATGACGAGAACGGCCTGTTAAAAACCAGGGGGACGTTCAAAAACGGCGTGCTGGACGGCGCTTACGAGCTGTACAAAGGCGGAGTCCTCCGGCAGCAGTGCGGCAATTAGAACAGCTTGATAAGACTCACGTTTTTAATTATAAATAGCAGACGATGAAGACCAGATCCCGTTTTTGGCTACGACTTGTAAGCCTGCTTCCCGCAGGCGGCTGGGAATGGGGGAAGAAATCCGCCCAGCTTAAATCCAAGGGAGACTACAAGGACGGGCAGGCCCATGGCCCATGGGAAATGTACTACCCGAACGGCCAGCTGGAGTTCAAAGGAACCTATAAAAATGGACGGCGACACGGTCCGTGGGAAATGTACTACGAGAACGGACAGTTGAAAGTCAAGGGCTGTTCGCGAAACGGCAAGCCATATGGTCTGTTCGAGAGATACTACCCGAGCGGGCAGCTGTCGGAGCGATCAACCTGCAAAAACGGGGAACTCGACGGCCTGTTCGAGAAATTCCACGCAAACGGCCAGCTGAAAGAAAAAGGCAACTACAGGGCCGGCTTCAAAGACGGTCCCCTGGTCGCCTACTATGAAAACGGCCAGCTGCAAAGACAGGGCGTCTACAGGGACGGGGACATGGACGGCGAGTGGGTGTTCTACTACCCCAACGGCCAGTTGGGAAAAAGAGAAAACTACACCAACGGGATGCTGGACGGTCTCTGGGAATACTTCGACGAATGCGGTCAGCTAAAAGAGCAAAGAAACTACTGACCCCCCATCACAGCAACCTTCCACAAAACCAGGCATGAGCCGCCCGCTGCCCCCTTTGAAGGGAATAAAGCGCACCGCAAGGGAGCCATCCCGACAAAGGGGACAGCGGGCGGCTCATGCCGGACGATTGGCACCCTTGAAGGAAATAAACCGAAATGGCGCCATACCTAACGTTCCAGCAATTGCAGCTTGCCCGACACACCCTCCCACTCCTCGGCATCGGGCGGTGCAGACTTTTTCTCCGAGATATTGGGCCAGGTTTCCGCCAGCTCTGCATTCAGGCGGATAAACACCCGCTGTTCCGGAGGAACATCCCGTTCCTCCATGATGGCGCCTACCGGACACTGCGACGGGCAAAGCGCGCAGTCGATGCACTCGTCCGGATGGATCACCAGAAAATTCGGGCCTTCGTAGAAAGCATCCACCGGACAGACATCCGCGCAATCGGTGTATTTGCAGTTGATACAGTTTTCGGTGACGATAAAGGACATTGACGTACTCGCACTCAGTTACTCTGGTTTCGAATTTAGTTTACGACGAATTGGGCGAACCGCCAAAGTTGCTCATACCGGCCGACACGCAAACCATGCCCGACAATACCAAGCTGACCGAAGTAATTACCAGGTGTCACCGGGGACTTGACGATCTCTTTTTGCTGCATCAGGAAGAGATTCTGCTGGGGCATTTCAGCAGGGCCGCCCAATTATTGAATTATTTCAGAGAATTGCATCGTGTACACATGGACTTCGAGAACGACCGGTTAATCCCCAAACTCGAAGAGTTCGACAGCGCCGGACAATGGCCTGCTTCGCTGTACAAAGACGAGCACACCAAGGTCGAGGACCTGCTGGCAAGGACGGAAGACAACCTCCTGATACTCGGCCAAAGCCGGTCGGAGGGCAGCGAACTGAGAAGAGAGACCATCGAGCTTCTCGATTGGGAGAAAACCTTCAAGGGCCTGTGCAAACATCATCAGGAAAGGGAAGAGACGGCACTGCTGCCGGATCTTGACAGGCAAACCGATACCGGATGGCGCGTGAGCGTTATCGATCCGTTCATCGAGGAATGGAACAGCTGCATGAGACGTCACGATGATCGTTACAGACGTTGACATGCGCAAGCTTCGCCCAAGGCGGTATAATGCCGGCGCTTTCCACATCGATCAGAGGCCCGCTGCGAGAGGCCGGGAGGAGAAGTCAGTATGCAGACATTCGGTCTGAATTATGAAGTCAAGCCTGAACGTATCGAAGATTTCAAAAAAGCTGCCGCACAACTCATCGACGCGGTTCAGGGGCTGGACGGCCATATTGAAACGAGACTGTTTTCGGATGTGGCGAAGCCCCATTCAATGATGATTTACTCCAACTGGAAAACGAAAGCGGAGTTCGGCAACTTCATTCGATCAGACACTTTCAAACAGGCCCTGAGCGAAGCAGTGGATATGCTCGAACGCAGCCCGACCCATTTTGCAGCAGAGAATATCCGGCTTATCAAGCCTTCTGACCAGACAGGGCAGTAAATACGGGCATCAGGGTTGCCCCGTATACCACCGAATAAGCGTAAAACTGCCGACCGCCGCCGTGCCGAGAATGGCAAAAAATATCAGGCTTAGGTGCTCAAACCGCCTCCCGGCGGCAACTTCCATGCGATCGAGCAGCCAGTCTGCACCCAGGTAGAGCAGAATTGCCGCCAGCGTGAACAGAACGGATTCTTTCATGCCTTGAAATACGCCCGGGCGGCATCCGCAAAAACCTGCATCTGCTCCACGGTCCCCATGCTTATCCGGCACCACCCCTCGTATGGCGGGTAGCTTCTGCCTACCAGAATCCCGCTGGCCCGCATCGCAGCCCTGAATTCCCTGACTGAACCGCCGGTATCGAAGAAAACAAAATTCCCCCTGGAGGACGTAAAGGCAAGATTCGCTTCTTCACAGATATTGTAAATGAGCCTGACGCTTTCCCGGGTTTTCATGCGACTGAACTTCTGAAATTCCGTATCCTGATAACTTGCAGTCGCGGCACGCAATCCGGCAACGTTCAACATCGACATACGCAGTTTCTCAAGCTTCCTGACGATTTCCGGACGGGCAATCGCATAACCGATTCGCAGACCTGCCAGCCCGTGGAGCTTGGAAAACGTACGGGTCACGATCACGTTGTCGCCATCCCTGACGTTCGCCACGGCGGTATGCTTTGCCAGGTCTTCGGAAAGATCCAGGTAGGCCTCATCGACCAGTACAGTCGTTTTGGCCGAGACCTCGGCGACGAACGGGCGCAGCCCGGACCCCTCGATCATGGTTCCGGTCGGATTATTCGGATTACACACATAGACAAGACCGGTATTTGCCGAAACCCGGCCGGCCATCGCGTCCAGATCGTGGCGCATCCCCGAATCGAGATCGACTTCGATCACCGCTGCGCCAAGACGGCGCGCATAGTTCTGCAGAAAGGTAAACGTCGGCCGGGCGGATATCACTTCCTGTCCATCGCGGCAAAACAGCAACGCAGCGATCCGCAGTACCTCTCCCGAACCTGCGCCAATCATGACGTGGCCAAGGCTCACACCCTCCTGCGCGGCAATCAGTTTTTTCAGGCGCTTGTCCTGCCGGATGGTGTACTGCCACGAATCGGGCACCGCCGCCGCAATCGCCCGGCGGGCACTTGCCGAAGGCCCGTACGGATTTTCGTTGGCCAGCAGTCGAATCGGCCCGGTCGAACCCCCCGGTTGCAACGACTGGGCTGCAAGCTGCCCGGGCAACAGGCCCGCCGCTGCGCCGGCTGCCAATGCCTGCGAACCTGCGAGCAGCGCCCTGCGACTGATAGAAACCGCCAAATTCCAACTCCTCATTGAATGCCGGCTGATGCTAGCATTGATAAAGACCCGAAATACAGTTCGGCAATCCGGGCACCTGCCCGGATCGTGGTCGAAACCCGGACAATATCCGGGCGGCCCGTTTTTTGGTGCTAGCATAACGTCCACTTGGACCGGGGAGAAAGATCGTCATGATCTACAACAGTATTCTTGAGACCATCGGCAACACACCTGTCATACGGCTTAATCGCATGGCGCCAGGCCACGTCGAGATGTACGTCAAGGTCGAGTCTTTCAACCCCATGGCATCGGTCAAGGACCGCCTGGCCCTGGCCATCATCAACGACGCAGAACGAAAAGGGACCATCAAGCCGGGACAGACCGTTATCGAGGCCACCTCGGGTAATACCGGCATCGCACTGGCCATGGTCTGCGCAGCCAAGGGTTATCCCTTTGTCGCCACCATGGTAGAAACTTTTTCCGTAGAGCGCCGCCAGATCATGCGCGCACTCGGCGCCAGGGTCATTCTTACCCCTGCGGCGGAACGCGGCTCGGGGATGGTCCGCAGGGCGGAACAGCTGGCCGGGGAAAACGGATGGTTCCTGGCGCGTCAGTTCGAAAACCCCGCCAACCCGGAGTTCCATCGCCAGACGACCGGACCGGAAATCCTGATGGATTTTGCCGGCCGCCGCCTCGACTGCTGGGTCACCGGCTGGGGAACCGGCGGCACGTTAACGGGCGCCGGGGAAATCCTGAAAGCCGCCCGGCCCGCGCTGAGAATTGTGGCGACAGAACCTGCCGGGGCATCCATGCTCGGCGGCAAGGAATGGCAGCCACACAAAATTCAGGGCTGGACGCCCGACTTCATACCGGATGTACTCAATCGCGATGTCTACGATCAGCTCGTGCCGGTAACCGATGAAGACGGCAAGCAGACCGCGCTGCGGCTGGCACGGGACGAGGGCATTTTCGTCGGTCTTTCCTCCGGCGCAACGCTGGCCGCAGCACTCAAGGTCGCCGACGAACTCGAGCCGGGATCGGTCATCCTGGCGATGCTGCCCGACACCGGCGAGCGCTACCTGAGCAGCTACCTGTTCGACGATCTGGAGCAGGGATCCGACGACGAATGGCTGGCCGGGCACAGCACCACCGGAAGCTGAACATGGCCCGGGCTGCACCTGTTTCCGGCTCGGAACGAGTCGAGTCGCTGGACATTGTCCGTGGCGTCGCCGTACTGGGCATATTGCTGATGAATATCTGGTCGGCTGCCGGTCCGCGACTGATCTGGGATTATCCGATCGCCATTGCCGATCAGGCGGGTGCACCGCTGCAAACCTGGTTCCTCGTTCAGGTGCTGTTCGAAGGCAGCCAGCGCACGCTGTTCTCGATGCTGTTCGGCGCCGGCGCCCTGATGATCATCGAGCGGCTGTCACGGGGCGATCTGGCCCACCGCGCCAAAGCCATTTATTACCGGCGCACCGGCTGGCTGATCGCGTTCGGGCTGGTCAATGCCTATGTTTTCCTGTGGCCGGCCGACATTCTCTACGTCTACGGTTTATGCGGACTCGTCCTGTATCCGCTGCGCAACATGGGCAACCGTTCCCTGGTCATCATCATCATGCTGGCGATGCTGGTCCCTGCGGGCATACGTATCGCAGATATCGCCGACCTTCGGGAAGCGCAGCAAAGTTATCTGGCGGCCGGGGGCGATGAAGAGGCGATGAAACCGTGGAACGAAGCGCTGGCAAAAGCCCGCCCCTCCATGGATGACGAAAAGGTCCGGGAATCGATACGGATCATGAGCCAGGGAAGCTACCCGGAGATTTTCAAAAAACAGGCCATCGCCAGCCTGATTCTGCAAACCATCGTCACCGTGAACTGGTTTTTGCTCGATGCGCTGGCCGCCATGATTCTCGGCATGGTGTTCTACCGGGCCGGCATACTGACACTCAAAGCACCCCGCAGTTACCTGTATATCATGTTGCTCGCCGGCTATGGAATCGGTTTGCCGGTTTCACTGTGGGAAGCATCCACGGTCATCGCCGCCGATTTCGATCCCATCGTCAAAAAAGAAACCATGCTGACCTATGACATCAGCCGTATTGCCATGGCGATCGGACACCTGGGCCTCATCCTGCTGTTTTGCACTGTTGGCTGGGGAAGATGGATCAAGACCCGGCTGATGGCCGTCGGTCGCATGGCATTGACCAACTACCTTACCCAGTCGATTCTGTGTGCCTTCATCTTTCTGAGTTTTGGCCTGGGTCTGTATGGCCGGATTAACGGCTATTACCTGTACCTGGTCGTCGCCGCAATCTGGCTGCTGCAGATGATCTGGAGCCCCATCTGGCTGCGCCACTTTCGCTTTGGCCCGTTCGAATGGCTGTGGCGTTCGCTGACTTATGGTAATAAACAACCAATGAAAAGAACCGCCTGACTGCGCCGCTCGGGTCCTGATCGAGCCGCTGACAGGAATCCGGCAGCAAGCGCAGGCAGTACCTGGGGGCTCCCCTTTGGAGGGAATAATGCGGACCGCAGGGAGCCATCCCGACAAAGGGGAGGCGCCAGATGCTGCCGGACAATTGGCACGATCGTCTGGCTCGACGACAGCGACGCAGTCAGGTCAACTCAGCAACCGCAAAAACTCGTTCCGCGTCTGTGGCTGACTGCGAAAATGGCCCAGCATGCATGATGTCGTCATGATGGAATTCTGTTTCTGCACACCGCGCATCATCATGCACATGTGCTGGGCCTCGATGACGACGCCCACGCCCATTGCACCGATTGCTTCGTTGACACACTCGGCGACCTGCTTGGTCAGCACCTCCTGGATCTGGAGACGCCGGGAAAAATGGTCCACGATCCTGGCGATCTTCGACAAACCCAGCACCCTGCCCTGCGGCAGATAAGCGACATGGCACTTGCCGATAAACGGCAGCATGTGATGTTCGCACAATGAATACATTTCGATGTTGCGGACGATCACCATCTCATCGGTATCGCTGGTGAAGACCGCGTCGTTGACCAGGTCACTCAGGTTCTGGCGATAGCCCTGGGTCAGAAAGCTGAACGCCTTGGCAGCACGCATGGGCGTATCGACCAGCCCCTCGCGGTCGGGATCCTCTCCCAGGGACTGAATGATTTCCCTGAAGTGCGGCTGCATGGATTT
>JAJRXW010000048.1 GCA_024276095.1 Gammaproteobacteria bacterium | reverse complement strand
CGGCATTCGCCGATCCGGCCCGGATCGAGAAAGTGCGCATCGCAACCAAAGATGAAATCACGCGCGTGGTACTGGACCTTAGCCAGCCTTCAGCACATGTTGTTTCAACTCTGTCCGATCCGTACCGGGTGGTCATCGATCTTACTCCCGGCAGGATCAGCAGCGGCGCTAGCCCGCTTCCGGCCGGCAAAGGTGCTGTGCGCCGGATTCGCAGTGCAAATCGCCAGGATGGAACGGCGCGGGTAGTACTCGATCTGAATACCCGGATGCAACCGCGCAGCTTCCTGATTGCGCCAGGCAACGGTGCGGGGGATCGCCTGGTGATCGACCTGCTGCCGCATGGCGCATCCGCTCCCGTCAAATCTGCAGCCGTCCGCGACAATGCAATGCGGGATATCGTCGTCGTGATCGACCCCGGGCACGGTGGTAACGATCCCGGTTCCATCGGGTCGACCGGTTTGCGCGAAAAGGATGCAGTGCTGAAAATTTCCAAACGCCTGTTTGCAAAAATCAACGCCGAACCGGGAATGCGGGCGATCATGACCCGT
Source organism: Gammaproteobacteria bacterium (assembly GCA_024276095.1). Taxonomy (GTDB): domain Bacteria; phylum Pseudomonadota; class Gammaproteobacteria; order Steroidobacterales; genus JAJRUG01. The sequence continues at coordinate 8,561 of JAJRXW010000048.1, read as the reverse complement.
CATGACGACCGGCGAATCAATCTGCGCGGACGAATGGAGAAGGCCAGGTCCGAGGAGGCGCATCTGTTCGTTTCCATTCACGCTGATTCATTCAGGGACAAGCGCGTCAATGGCGCAACTGTCTACGTATTGTCCAACAAGGCGGCCAGCGATGAGGCTGCCTGGCGCCTGGCGGAACGTGAAAACTCCGCCCATCTGATTGGCGGCGTCGATTTGGGCGACAAGAGTGAGGAACTGGCTTCGGTCCTGATGGACCTGTCACAAAACGCTTCTTTGAGCTCCAGTATCGAGGTAGGCGGCGAAATACTCGATGAGATGGCGAGAATCGGGAAAGTACGCAAGAAAACCGTACAAAAAGCGCCCTTCAAGGTGCTCAAGTCTCCGGATGTACCATCGGTGCTGATTGAGACCGCCTATATTTCCAACGCCAATGGTGAGCGTAACCTGGGCAGCAGGACATACCAGGACAAACTTGCGCAGGCCATCTTTTCCGGCATCCGCTCCTATTTCTATTCGAATCCGCCGCGCGGTACGCGGCTGGCGCAGTTGAGCAAACAAACTCACCACAATGCCGTGGCGCACCGGGTCCGGCGTGGCGATACCCTCAGCGAAATTGCCGACCGGTACAAGGTCAGCGTCCGGCGCATTCGCACCGCCAACAACATGCGCAGCGACAAGATCGTGGTGGGGAAAATACTGACCATTCCGGTCGGCCAGGGTATCTAGTATTTCCGGTATTCCGGCGTATCCGGTTCCGGAACCTGCGGCCGGTCCCCGGCTTGCGCACCGCGCGCCTCACATGGCATGGCAGCCCATGCAAAGCCGGGACGGGTTCGGCCCGGTGGTATAACCTTCAGCGACATTGCAGTGCTCGACGGCGGTCCGTGGCTGGTCCGGCTGTGTGGCCGGTTCGCTTCTGGTTCGATGACAGGATACGCAGGTCACCTTGCCGTCTTCGAGCACAATGCGTTTATCCATGCGCGCCGGCATGACGTAGGTATCGGGGTTGCTGTGCGCGTACTGGCCGTAGTCCATGCCCACCGGATGGTCGATACTGACCTGGCCACGGAATTTCATGGGAGAGCCGGCATGCTTCATGTTGATCTGCGGGCCAACCGTGCCGTCATGACAGTGCATGCAATCGACCGCCTGGCTGGTGACGGGCAGCTGTACGGTCAGGCTGCCGGCCTGTGCTTCGGATCCGAGTACGAAATCCTTGAATGCATCCAGGAAACCACCCGCATGTGCGGCAAAGGATATGCCCAGTAGTATTATGGTGGTACACGCACCGACGGTGATACGTGCCAGATGACATAATCTGCTCATATTGTCTCTCCGGTAGTCCCTCTGCCATAGCCGCTGGCCACAGGCAGGTAACTTTGCGTCCCGGCCTTTCGGCGGGTTTGCTTTTGTCACAAGTACGAATCAGGTTATCGGCATTGCAGCGGAAAACTTTAGGGCCGGATGGCCGCCGGGGCGGGGTCTGCGGGAGGCCGGGCGGAGCCTGCAGCGCAGATGCCGCTTTTTCTTGTATTTTTCACGGCGCATCTGAAAGAATGCAGCCATGCCCATTCGTGAACTCCCCCCGCAACTCGTCAATCAGATCGCTGCCGGCGAGGTGGTCGAGCGGCCTGCATCGGTCGTCAAGGAACTGCTGGAAAACAGCCTGGATGCAGGTGCTCGTCATGTTGAGCTGGAGGTTGAGCAGGGCGGCATCAAACTGTGCCGCGTACGCGATGACGGTATCGGCATTCCGCCTGACGAACTTCCCCTGGCGCTGGTACGTCACGCAACCAGCAAAATTTCCAGCCTCGAAGATCTCGAGCACATTGGCTCACTGGGATTTCGGGGCGAGGCCCTGCCGAGTATTGCTTCGGTGTCCCGGTTGCGGCTGGTCTCTCACCATCGTGACGCGGATGCTGCATGGACGCTGAATACCGAAGGAGATGGCCTGGGTGAGATAGAGCCCGCAGCGCATCCAAAGGGAACCTCGGTGGAGGTCCGCGATCTGTTTTTTAACGTTCCGGCCCGGCGCCGTTTTCTCAAGACCGAACGCACCGAATTCAATCATGTGCAACGGGTGGCCGAACAAATCGCGCTCAGTCGTTTTTCTGCCGCGTTCCGGCTGACCCATAACCAGCGGGTACTGATCGATGTGCCGGCTGCCGTCGGTCGATCCGGGCAGGAGGCGCGAATCGCCCGTATCTGTGGATCGGCATTCATGGAGCATGCGCTCTTCCTGGAGCGCGAAGCGGGCGGACTGTCTTTGCGGGGCTGGATTGCGAGACCCAGCTTTTCGCGTGGCCAGCCGGACCTGCAGCATTTTTTCGTCAATGGCCGGGCTGTTCGGGACAAAGTTGCAGGCCATGCGGTGCGCGCCGGTTTTCGGGATGTGCTGTTTCACGGCAGGCATCCGGCTTACGTGCTTTACCTCGAGATGGATCCGGCCGAAGTCGATGTCAATGCGCACCCTGCAAAGCAGGAAGTGCGTTTCCATGACAGCCGTACGGTGCATGATTTCATTCGCCATACGATCGAGTCTGCGCTGGCGGAGACCAGGCCTGCGGAAGGCCGGCCGGCGACAGATGACCCGGCGCAGCCTGCATTCGCGCAAACGGGCCCTGCGTCAGGCCGGCCGATATACCAGTCCGGCATGCGCTTTGGCCAGCCGCAGAAACCGGCCGTGCTGCGGGAGCAGCTGGATACCTATGCAGCACTGGCGGCCGGGGCCGTATCGGGGGAGACGCCGCCCGGGGTAATTTCAGCAGAGGATATACCGCCATTGGGATTTGCGATCGCCCAGTTGCATGGCGTTTATATCCTGGCGCAGAACAGGGACGGCCTGGTCATTGTCGATGCGCATGCCGCGCACGAGCGCACCGTCTATGAGCAACTGAAGCAGTCCATGGCGGAACAACGCGTGCAGTCACAGCCATTGCTGTTGCCGCGGGAAATTGCGGTCAGTGAATCACAGGCCGACATTGTCGAGCAGCACCTGGAAACACTCGCCCTGATGGGGATGGATATGGACAGAACGGGCCGGGCGCAATTGACCGTGCGAGCGGTACCCGCGCTGCTGGCCAATGCCGATCCTGAACGGCTGGTCAACGATATGATCGCGGATCTTGTCACGCTGGGCAGCACCGAGCGCATCGGGCATGCGCTGGATGATTTGCTGGCAACGGCTGCCTGTCACGGTTCCGTGCGGGCCAACCGCCGTCTGAGTATCGAGGAAATGAACTCACTGTTGCGGCAAATGGAGGCAACCGATCGCAGCGATCAGTGCAATCATGGCCGTCCTACCTGGACGTGCCTGAGCATGCAGGATCTGGATCGATTGTTTGCCCGGGGTCGCTAGCGGGTGACGCTGCCTGTCGTTTGCCTGATCGGACCAACGGCATCGGGTAAAACCGATGTAGCGGTAGAGCTTGTGCAGCGGTTTCCAATGGAGATTATCAGCGTCGATTCAGCCATGGTCTACAGGCTGATGGATATCGGCACCGCCAAGCCCGGCGCGGATATTCTTGCGACCGCTCCCCACTATCTGATTGATATACGCGATCCATGGCAGCCTTACTCGGCGGGCGAGTTTTGCCGGGACGCCGGGGATCGGATCGCAGATATCCATCGCCGTGGCCGTATCCCGTTACTGACAGGCGGTACGTTGCTTTATTTTCGTGCCCTGCAGGGCGGTCTGGCACCGCTTCCCCCGGCCAGCCCGGCGATTCGCGAGGCACTGGAGGCCCGGGCTGCAAAGGAAGGCTGGGCAGCCTTGCATGAGGAACTGCAGCGTGCGGACCCGGAGGCGGCTGCGCGAATTCACCCTGTCGATCGTCAGCGCATCCAGCGGGCCCTCGAGGTACTGGCGATTACCGGTGTGCCGATTTCGCAGCTGCAGCGCGCGGCTGCTCCCGGACCGCAGTTCGACTTCGTCAAAATTGCGTTGCTCCCGGGAGATCGGCAGAAGTTGTATCGGCGTATAGAGCTGCGGTTTGAAAAGATGATCGCGACCGGTTTTATCGATGAAGTCCGGTTTCTCATGGGCCTGCCGGAGATGTCTTCGCAACTCGCGTCAATGCGCGCAGTCGGATACCGCCAGATCTGGCAGTACCTCGCCGGCGAAACGGGGCTTGACGAAGCCGGCCGGCAGGCCATGAAGGCCACCCGGCACCTGGCCAAGCGGCAGTTGACATGGCTGCGGTCCGATACGCCCGGGTTGCGCTTTGACTGCCAGCAACCAAAGCTGGCATCCGGGGTAGGAGACGCCCTGCAGGAACTGGGCTGCATTTCCGACTGGCGGTCGTAGCGACGGGGTTCATGAATACCGTGTTTCCGGTTGATGCAATATGATCAGTGAGCGGCTAGAATAGCCCATCCAGTCAGACAGCCCGCTAAGGCAAACCGGGTTTTTGATAGCCGACATCGAATAAACGAAAATAAAGAAGGTAGGAGTCGAACATGTCCAAAGGTCAAACCCTGCAGGATCCGTTTCTCAACGCGCTGCGGAAGGAGAAAATTCCTGTTGCCATCTATCTGGTAAACGGTATCAAGCTACAGGGAACGGTTGACTCCTTTGATCAGTTTGTGGTCCTGCTGAAAAACAGCGTCAGTCAGATGGTATACAAACACGCTATTTCAACAGTTGTCCCTTCACGCAACGTCGAACTTGCCCACAGTCAGGATGACGAGGGCTCCGAGGCATAGCACTGGCACACAGACCCGGAAAAAATAACGCCCCCCGCTGTTTTGTTTCCCGAGGACCGGCGCTCCGGAACGGTTTCGGCGCAAGCGATCCGCACATCACGGAGCTGCTGATTGTTTGAACGTCCCCAGCGCGGCGAGCGGGCGGTTCTGCTGCATGCCCGGATAGGAACCGCGCCATTCCCCGAAGACAAGCGGGAATTCGAGGCTCTGGCGCATTCTGCCGGGGCACAATGCGTCGGTTCACTGGATGCCCGTCTGCGCAGTGTCAATGCCCGCTACCTGATCGGAAAAGGGAAGCTGGAAGAACTGCACCAGCTGGCTGAGTCCACCTGTGCGGAGTTGATCCTGGTTGACCATCCGTTGAGCCCCGCCCAGGAAAGAAACCTCGAAAGATCCCTGAAGCTGCCGATCGTCGGGCGCACCGGCCTGATTCTGGATATTTTTGCCCTGCGGGCGCGCACCTTCGAGGGCAAGCTGCAGGTTGAACTGGCCCAGCTGCAGCATCTGTCGACCCGGTTGATTCGCGGCTGGACCCATCTGGAACGACAAAAAGGCGGCATCGGCCTGCGGGGCCCCGGTGAAACCCAGCTGGAATCGGATCGGCGTATTCTGGCCGCCCGGATCAGGCAGCTGAATGGACGGCTGCAGCGGTTGTCGGACAGACGCAGCCTTGCCCGCAGGAATCGCCGCAAGCGCGAAGTGCCTACGGTATCGCTGGTGGGCTATACCAACACCGGCAAGTCCACATTGTTCAACAGGTTGACCGATGCCGGCGTGAAGGTTGCCGACCAGCTTTTTGCGACGCTGGACCCGACGCTCAGGGCAATGGAATTACCCAACGGTAATCGTATGGTGCTGGCCGATACGGTCGGTTTTGTCCGTGATCTGCCGCATGAACTCATTGCCGCTTTCCAGTCGACGCTGGAGGAGACCCGCGAAGCGCACCTGCTGGTGCATGTCGTGGACTGCAGCGACCCGGTTCACCAGCAGCGGATCGAAGAGGTCAACCAGGTGCTCGAGGAGATTGGTGCGGACACCGTGCCGACCATTCAGGCCTGCAATAAGGCTGATATACTAGGCGTCCCGCCGCGAGTTGACCGCGCAGAGTCGGGTCGGGCTACCCGGGTGTGGTTGTCCGCCCGGACCGGCGAAGGTATCGATGCGCTACTGGATGTCATTACCGAGTACCAGGAACTCGATATTGTACGAGGGACGGTGCAGCTCGGTGTGTCCCAGGGCAGGCTGCGTGCCCTGTTATACGATACGGCTCGTGTGGTAACCGAGCAGGTATTGCAGGAAGGCGGGTGGGAACTCGAAGTGGAAATGGACAGTCGCGACTACGATATGTTGCACCGTGACGAAAATTTCCACTTCGTGCAGTAGTAATACGGCGTATGCGGCGGCCGGCAGGTCATTTCGTACGATCAGGAAACATGAGACATAGTTAACGATCTACTGGCAGATCGCAGGAAGCACTGGAGCAGGTATCAGCATGGCTTGGAATGAATCGGGTAACGGCAAGAACCCATGGGATCGTGGCGGCGGAAACGAAGGCCCCCCGGATCTGGACAAGATCGTACGGGACTGGCAGAAGCGGTTCAATGCGCTGTTCGGCGGGCGTGGAGGCGATAAAGGCGGGGGATCCGGCGCCGGTGCCAGCAGCCTGGCAGGCATTCTTGTTCTGGCGCTGATCGCCTGGGCTGCAACCGGGCTCTACCGTGTCGATGACCCGGAACGGGGTGTGATCCTGCGGTTCGGCAAGGTTCAGGATGTTTCCCTGCCCGGTTTGCGATGGCACTTCCCGTGGCCCATCGAGACCGTGGAAAAGGTCAACATCAATGCAGTCAATCGCTTCAACCAGCAGACCTTCATGCTGACCAGCGACGAGAACATTATTGCCATTGATCTGGTGGTTCAGTACCGGAACGCGGATCCCGAGAAATACCTGTTTAATGTCCGCGATCCCGACGCAACGCTGGGCGATGTCAGCGAAAGTGCGATCCGGGAGATCATCGGCAGCCTGAAAATGGACTATATCCTGGGTGTCGGCCGGGCCGATATCGCCCAGAGGACGCAGACCCTGATCCAGGAAACACTGGATGAGTACGGTACCGGCGTGGTGGTGACCAAGGTCAACCTGCAGAACGCGAATTTCCCCAGCCAGGTGGAAGGCGCGGTACAGGATGCCATCAAGGCCCGCGAGGACAAGCAAAGGCTTGCTTTCGAGGCGCAGTCCTACGCCAATGACATCGTGCCAAGAGCGCGTGGTGAGGCAACGCGCCGGATTCAGGACGCCGAAGCGCACAAGTCGCGCGTCGTTGCCGATGCCGAAGGTGAGGCGAGCCGTTTCGAGCAGCTGCTCAAGGAGTACAAGCAGGCGCCTGACGTGACCCGGGAGCGTTTGTATATAGAGGCCATTGAGGGCGTGTTCAGGAATTCGAACAAGGTGATTCTCGATACCAAGGGCAGCGGCAATATCCTGTACCTGCCGATCGACAAGATGATGGAACGTTCCACATCGTTTACTGCACCGGGCACCGCCTCCGGTGGTGCGCGAAGCAAATCAGGGCCGTCCGCTTCGGTTCGGGATACCCGTCAGCGCGATGAACTCCGGACGCGAGGTAGCCGCTAATGAATACATTTAGAAACGGTCTTATTGTGCTCGTTGTGGTTGGCCTTGTTGCCAGCTCATTTGTTTTTTCGGTTGACGAGCGTGAGCAGGCGATCAAGTTCCGCTTTGGTGAAATCGTCAGGACGGATTTTAAGCCCGGCCTGCACTTCAAGTTGCCCATATGGAACGACATCCGGAAGTATCCGCGGAACATCCTGACCATCAACAATCCTCAGGAGCTGTTTCTTACGCTGGAGAAAAAGAACCTGTTTGTCGATTTTTTCATCAAGTGGCAGATTGCCGATGTCGACGTTTACTATGGTGCTACCAGCGGCGCGGAATTCGTCGCAGCGCAGCGCCTGCTGGAGATCGTGAAGGACGGTATTCGCGCCGAGTTTGCCAAGCGCACGGTGCCGGAAGTCGTTACCGCAGAGCGTCGTGAACTGATGGACGACATGCTCGAGAAAGTCCGGACCAACGCCAAGGCGCTCGGAGTCGCCGTGATCGATGTCCGGGTCAAGCGCATCGAGTTCTCGGATACGGTCAGCGAATCGGTGTTCGACAGAATGCGCCAGGAGCGGGCCCGTATTGCAGCGGAACTCAGGGCAGAAGGTGCGGAGACCGCGGAGCAGATCCGGGCCAGCGCCGACCGGGAACGCACGGTAATACTCGCAGAGGCATACCGGGATTCGGAAATTCTTCGCGGCGAAGGCGAAGCCCTGTCAGCAGCGATCTATGCCAGAGCCTACAACAAGGATCCGGAGTTTTACTCCTTCACGCGAAGTATCGAGGCATACAGGAATTCACTGGGCCGCCCCAATGACCTGCTGGTGCTGGATCCGGAAGGCGATTTTTTCCGCTATCTTAAAAAGGCGGACGGCCAGTAGACAGCAGCCGGTAAATTCGCAGCCACGGGATAGTTATCCGGAATGAACTGGAGCGACCTGCTGTCCGCTTTCGCGCTCTACCTGGTGATCGAGGGTTTGTTTCCGTTTATCAGCCCGGCGAAATGGCGGCAAAGCCTGGCAGTCATTGCCCGGCTCAAGGAAGGGCAGCTGCGGTTTTTCGGCCTGCTGAGCATTCTGTCCGGGCTGCTGCTGTTGCTGTGGGTACGCTGAACGGAATGTGGAAAGGTTTGTAGTGTAGTGGGAAGAAGCGTAGTCATCATCGGTACCCAGTGGGGTGACGAGGGCAAGGGGAAAATCGTCGACCTGCTGACGGAGCAGGCGGATGCCGTGGTCAGGTT
>JAJRXW010000047.1 GCA_024276095.1 Gammaproteobacteria bacterium | reverse complement strand
GGCGAAGACCGATGCTGTCTCCAAGCTGAGCCTGGGTCAGCCCCTGTCGTCGCCGTTCACGGCGCACAATGGCACCAATTTGTTTGGCTGTTCGGGCACGTGTCGTCATGGTCATTTTCCTCTGTCAAAAATATACGCAATTACGTATAAAGTGTCAATATACGATATCGCGTATATCGACACTTTATACGTAATTGCGTATGCGGTAGCCGGGGTCGATCCATGGTGCCCCGGCGAGTTGGTTACGTACCGTCGGGTCTCGTCGCGATGACACGGTGCTCTGGAAGCGGCCGCTTGTGCCGCAGCAGTTCCCGGACTTCGATGAGATTCTCCATCAGAAACTTTTCGTAGGGATCAATGTGAGGACCGGGCGATTCGATCAGCTCCTCAAGCTGGTACAACGCGAACCAGAATGTCCTCTCCTCCGAGCCCGGGGATGCGAAGTCAGACTTGTGGAAGAGTTCGTGCCACTCCGTCAATACGTTTTCGATATAGCTGAGAGCATCGGGCTCTTCCGCTGATGCCGGCGCCGTTCCATCGAGGTAGCGTAACAGCACCAATCGATGGCGATCGATGAACTGTTTATTGTCCAGGATAGCTGCCCGGTTCGGCTCTCTGGTGCAGCGGTTTTCCGGCGTCTTCACGATACAGCTATTCTTACGGTTGGATCCACCATAACGCCAGGTGCATTTGTGTACATTTCCCATAGGTACGCCGGTTGCCGGCATGTGTGCTTCCTGACAGATAGCTTGTTTTTTGGTGGCCAGGGGCGGAATCGAACCACCGACACGCGGATTTTCAGTCGGTAGGATGAAGCTTCAAGGCTTTATTTATCAATAGGTTACCGGGGCGTCCGTTGCCCAGTTTGCACTACAATGCAGGACGATGCATAGCTGATTCACGCAAAACTCACACACGCTCAGCGGTTTCTATTTCATATTCCACGGCCCGGGCGCGTCCCATCTGGCGACCATCGTTTGTTCGTCCTTCAAGGCGGACAGAAGTGGGGTCAGGAACGCCTCAATCAGCGGTAGAACCTCTACGAATGATGCCGGCACACTAATGCGCGATTTCCGTACAAAGGCGCTCCATTGCTGATCGACGTTCTGGTTCTCCAATATCTCAACCCGCAGCTCGTCGAACTGGATGACCTCCGTACTTCTTGCTTCGAACGTGCGCCGGATTGCTTCACATAGTGTTGCGCCGTCAAAGTCGAGTTGCTGCGCCATCCACCAGACGTCATGGAAATCCTTCATGCGGCTGTTCAGCCGGCCCAGGTAAATCATGGCTTCGACCTTCTCGGCGATCACTGTTTCCGGCGGATAACTTCTCAGTGATGGGGCCGGAAAATCGAGAATGGTGGGGTAATCTATCAAGGCCGGTGCCGGAAAAACCGAATCGCCGAAACCGGTATCGACCTGCATCGTGATTCGGGCATTTCCCAGATAACCGATGAATCGTATGCGAACACCTTCGTAGTCAGCACCCTCTTTGATCCGGTGAGCCACGACTGAATCGGGATCAAAAAATACACCTTCGTCCGGGCCATCGACCGAAATGACATCGCGGACTACGCTCGCCAGATGATCCGGAGCGTTATTCATGCGGGCAAGAAAATCGATATCGCGCGTCGCCCGGCTATCGGGAGCATGCCAGACCCTGAATAGCAAAGCCCCTTTCAGGACAAACGAATCGGCATGTTTCGAGATGCTGAGGCGGCGAAGAAACCGCTCCATGGCGAAGTATTGCAGGACCTCGTTAAACGGCCGGTTGGTCTCGCGGGCCACATTCTTGAGCCGCTGGTGAACCGACGCCGCCATGTTACCCAGGCGCCGCTTCGTCACAGTCGTGCCTCGATGTAGGGGCGCATGATTTTCTCCACCCGGCAGATCCGGGCAAATTGATTCAGCTCCATCAGACGCGGCTTCTTTCGTTCCCGATAGAATGTCAGTGCCTCAAGGACGGTATCCATGCCAATCTTGTTCCGGTACTTGAAGCAGTCGGCAAGTGTCTTTTCGGCACTATAGATGCGCACCGTCGCACCATCGATCTCGTGCTGTTCTATGCCGGCGGTGAACGCCTCCCCAGAGAACCAGAATATTCGGACAGGCGGCCAGGCAAGCCTGGGAGTTTCTGCCCCTCGTTTCAGTGCAACATAGACAGCATGTGGGATCTGCGTGGTAAGCTCATGAAAACTGAGTGCTGATATCAGGCAGATCACGCCTCGGGGTATCTTTCGGGCGACGGTGACCAGATCAGGGTCCGACAGTGGCGGCAGATCAGCCAAGCGGTAGAGCCCGCGGTCCAGACGCTCGAGCACACCGGAATCCCGCATGGCATAGAGCGTGCGCCGATGGATGCCGTGCTGCAGGGCTTCGCCGGTTCTCAGGATGCCGCCAAATCGCTGAAAGACCTGTTTGGCCGATGCTATCTGTTTATCTGCTGCTGATGCCATTGTTGGACAAATATACCTGCAAATAATAATAAATGCTGGTAATTTGTCAGTTTTCCGGCGTGGGCGAAAACCAGCGCAAGACTCGGCAACTGCCAGTCCCAGATACAATCGCAGAATCGAGTGAAAAGGTGAAACGACCAAAACAGGTGTCAACATGAAGGTTCCGGCTATTGGCCGCAACGATCCGTGCCCATGCGGCAGCGGAAAAAAATACAAGAAATGTTGCCTGATCGGCGAGAAACCTGCTGCAGCCAACAATGGAGCGGCGGGAGTCGTCTCTGCGGAACTGCGCCAGGCGCTGCAGGACAGGCAATTCGGATCACTTGAAGAAGTCCAGGCATTTGTCGCGATCCATACACAGGAACGGAATGAGAGGCCACTCGACGAATTTCATGGTTTGTCACCGGGGCAGATGTACCACATGCTGCATTTGCCGTTTACCTCCCCTGAACTGGTCCAATTCCCCGCGGTACTCGACACCTGTCCAACAGCGCCGATACTGACTCTTTTTGAGCGGTTGGCAGCTGCCATCGGCGAGCAGGGGCTGAAACCAACCACCAAAGGAAACCTGCCGCAGAAATTCTGCCGAGAGGCTGCCTTGGCTTACTGGGGTAAAGAGAACTATCGCGAAAAAACACAAGTCGGCGGCATCAACCGGGAGGAGGATTTCTTTGACCTGCACGTTACCCGTACGGTAGCGGAGCTCTCGGGGTGTATCCGGATGCATATTCCGGCCCAAAGCGAACACCCATTCCGGTTTAATGTGAACATCTATTCTGGCCGAACGTGAACACTCATTCTGGTTAAGAGTGAACACTTTTCCGTTATTTCCGGAATAGCTGTTCACGATGTCGGAATCGGTGTTCACGTTCAACCAGAATCC
>JAJRXW010000046.1 GCA_024276095.1 Gammaproteobacteria bacterium | reverse complement strand
TGGGCCTGGCGCTGACCTACGATGGTCAGGCAGCGATCAGGGTATGGGCACTGCCATCGCGGGAAGCGCCGGCAGACGAGTGGTCCGCCAGCCTGTCCCGTAACACGGGTACCGTTACCGCGGTCAGTCACGATGGCCGGCAGCTGGCGCTCGGAACGACCGGGGGCGATGTGCGGATCATGCCGCTGGATCTTCAGACGCTCTTTGTACCGGGTGGCGAGACTGATCCGGGGTTCATCGGGCACATGTCGGCCGTGACCTGCATCGTTTTCGATTCCAGCAATCGACTGGTCGGAACCGGCTCTCTCGACGGCCGCGTGCGGGTATGGGAAACCGTGACCGGTGCGCCGCGAGGATTTTTTGCCGGGCATGGAGACGGTGCCGTACACGATATGGTTTTTTCGCAGGATGCCCTGTACCTCGTTTCGGCCAGCCGCAGCTCGGTGATAGTGACCCACGCCGGTACGGGAGAAGTGCTGGCTCAGCTGCGCATACAAAGCGAGCATCCACAACTGGCACTGGATGCTGAAGGCGAACTGGTCTATATCGCCGGCGATCAGGATGGTGTTACACGCTGGGCATGGCGAAGCGGCGAAACGCAAACGCTGGTCGATTTCGAACATCGGGTGCACAAACTGGCTGTCACACCGGACGGCAGTTTGATGGTCACAGCAGGAGAAGACCAGCTGATTACCTTGTGGGATACCGGAGAGGGCAAACGCCGGCCGGATTGGCTGCGGATGCCCGGTGCTGTGGATGCACTCTGGTTTACCTCCGACATGCGCAGCGTGGTCGTGCAGTCCTGCTCCTGGGTGCACGAATTATCGATATCCGCAGGCGGGTTGTCGCCATCGGTGGCCCGGCTGCTGCCCGACGTTCCCGAAGTCGTGCAGCCCATCTCCCCCGGCGATCAGCTGTTAATGCTCACCCACCCCTACGCCGCCAGTCCAAAGATCCGGCGGATCGATTTACAGGAGTCCTGGGCCAGCCCGGTAAACCAGTCCGTCCAGGACCTGCTCCCAAAACTCGAGCAGCGCATGCAACTGACCCTAAACGCCTGGGGTAAACCGCAAACGCTAAGCAGCGGGGTCGGACCTCGATAACAAATTGATTATTCTAGAGTATCTTCGTTAATAGCCGGTTGATTCGGCCTTAGAGCCACCATTTTGGGGGTGAAATGGGGCTGCTAAGCGATAGTCCTGCGTCTGATCTGGGGCGCGCTGCTTAGAGTGGTGTTTTTGGGGGCAAAAACACCACTCTAAGCCCTAAATATCGGCATTTATTTCCTATTTTTCATTGTTAATCATGATGTTACTTTGGTCCGACCCCATATCTTTGATGTGCAGGTCGCGCTGCGGGAAGGGGATGCTGATTCCGGTTTCTTTGAATGCCTTGTAAATTTCGCAGTTGAGCTCGTGAACCGCCAGGCCCCGGTATTCGGGTTTTTCTATCCAGCACAGGAGTTCGAAGTCCAGGCTGGAATCGCCAAAACGGCGGAACCGGACTCTGGGGACGGGCGTTTCGCAAATCCTTTGGTGATTTTCCGCAACGGTCTGCAGGGTATTCATGACCAGGTCGATGTCCGATCCGTAGGCGACGCCGACAGCGACTCGAATCCGGTATTTCTCATAGGGCCCGGCTGTTTCGTTGACGATGATGGCGCTGCCCATGATGCCGTTGGGTATGGCGACTTCGACATCGTCTCGCGTCAGAATTCTTGTGCTGCGTAAACCGATGTTGGTGACTTTGCCCCGCTCGCCGGTACTGAGGTTGATGTAGTCGCCGATTTTGTAAGGCCGGTCGGCGAGAATGGCAACACCGGCGAACAGGTTCGATAAAGTATCCTGTGCAGCAAAACTCAGTGCCAGGCCGACAATACCGGCAGAGGCTACCAGGCCGGTGACGTTGATGTCCCAGGCGACCAGGATGGAGTAAACCCCGGCCAGCAGGATTACCACCAGCATCAGGTTGTTCAAAAGCGGAGCCGTGCTGGGCTGGATAAAAGCCAGTCGGGTTTTGCTGTGACTGAACATGTCAAGGAACAGCCGGGATATCCGCAAGGCAAAAACCAGCCAGACCATGATGAGTATGCTTTTGAGTATCGAATGAGTGACAACCTGTACACCCGGTGATACATCGATGCGGTAGGTGGCCAGCATTAGCCCGATGGTGGAGACCGTGGCGAAAACAGGACGATGGATGATCGAAATGAACCGGTCGTCCAGGTCGGAAGCAGTTTTGGCGACAATGCGCGTCAACATGCCGCCAATGACTACATCACTGAGTTTTGCCAGAACCAGAAACACGACAATGATCCCAACCGCCTGAACGTAGTGGTTCGGCCCAAGAAGGGCGACCCATTCCTGCGTCAGTTTTCCGAGCTCTTCCATCTGCCTGTTCTCCAAAGTCGGGGGCGGTATGCGGCTACATTATAGTGATCAGCCAGCATGGCTCACCAGCCCGGTCTGCGTGACTGAAGGGGGCGTCGCGGGGCCAGGGCGAGAGGGCGGCGGCACCCGTTCAAAGACCCGCCGTAAACCCGTCCGTGGGGGCTTGCGTCCCGCGTCCATGCGGGACACAGTCTTTGAACGGGTGCCGCCGCCCTCTCGCCCTGGCCCCGCGACGCCCCCTTCAGTCACGCAGACCGGGCTGGTGAGCCATGCTGGCTGGCAACAGGCGGCAAAAAAAAGCGGCCCTTGCCACGAGGACGAAGGGCCGCAATGCGGAGGAATTCTTTAGATCAAAAAACGGCCTCGTCCCGGGGCTGAGTTCCGTCTTCGATGGCATAGGTTTGAACATCGCCGGTTTTTACGTCACTGGCTGCGGCGGCGCGGTTGGGTTGTGTCTGCCACTGCAAACTGGGCGCCGTGGCAGTCAGTACATCGATGAAGTAGCGGGCCTGGGTGGGCGTTGGAATCGTCGTGTCCCGCAATATGCCTTCGATACTCACCTGGCCGCTGCTGTAGTAGGCAAAGTTTGCTTTCTTGTCGATGGACAAAACTGCGCCTTCCAGCGAGACACCGGCAAACAGTCCGCGGCTTCGTGAATAGGAGTAGATCTCGGATTTCAATCGCAGGTCGGTTCCGGCCGATGCATATCTTCCGACCGGACCTGCTGCCACAGCGGCATCGGCACCCAGGGTCAGCTTGCCGTTGGCAATGCTGTCCAGTCCTTTTCGTGACTTGAACACCAGGATAATATCGGTTGCTTGCGCGCCGATCTGCCAGCCGATGCTGGCGCCGCCAATCGTTACGAAGGTCGGATTACTCCAGCGTCCATCCGGCTGGCGGACGACCAGTAATCCCTTTCCATATGAAGCGCCGACAATGAACCCGGCCTTGACGACATTGGGAATGACCACCACGCCATAGGCACGCTTGAGAAGGCTGGGCGGGATGGCCTGTTCCGGTATTCGGTTGATTTGCTGCAAGACTTCGGTGGCCGCGTCGATCCGGCGGTCCAGTTTTGCCGGTTCCGATGCGTTGAGCACCGGGCTCACCAGGAATAGCGCAATGATTGCTGAAATATATTTTGTCATGTCGTCTCCTCAGATCGCGGTTGTTCGCGGCCCTTCTTGACGAGACCTTTGCCTGTTTGGTCGTTGTGCTGCAGCAGTCATCTCAGCCGTCAGCTACAAAGGGTAATTTAACTTAATTCAGGTATTTATATAAGTCTTTTTCTTTCCAGGGTGAGAAATGTTCTTCAAGTCATTGCAATATAACTTGTTCGGACAAATAGTATCGATTCCCTGAAATCGTCGCGCTGTCACGCTTGCGGCGCTGCGGGAAATCCCCTGGAGGCCAGGTGCCGGCAGGTCATGGTGCATCCGGAGCCGGGTCTGCGGATTGCCAGCAGCGCAGCCGACTGCTTAAATGGCCGCCGATTCAGTCACCCGGGCGGTCACAGCCGATCTATCGAATGGATATAGACATAATACTGGAGCCGGACCTGTCTCCCGCGCAGATTGCCGAGCTGGGTCAGTTGGCCGAGCGCTACGGAATCAGGACACTCTGGGCAACGAATTACGCGGCAGCGCGGGATGCTTTCATGAGCCTTATCCCTGCAGCCCAGACCACCCACCGAATCGGTCTCGGAGTCCTGGTGGTGAGCCCTTGGGAAATGCACCCGTTGAAAATGGCCAATTCACTGATGACGCTGAACGAATTTTCCGCCGGCAGGGCCCGGATGGTGATCAGCGCCGGTGGCGAATGGTGCGGCGTAACAGGCCTTGCCCCGGAGCGGCGTGTCCGGGCAGCGCGCGAGACGGCTGAAATCATGAAGGCAGCTTTCAGTGGCGAACCCGTAAACTATCGCGGCTCTTTGTATCAGGCCAGAGGCTACCGGCCCAACTGGCAGGTCGGCCAGCCGCCACGGTTGTATATCGGTGCGAGCAAGCCGCAAATGATTCGCATGGCGCGGGGCGCGGCCGATGGCTTGATGATGAGCGATGTCGTTCCGGAGACCGTCTCCGAAGGTGTTGGTATTGTGCGGGCCACCGAAGCGGCGAACAATCTGCCGGCCGGCCACTTCTGGATCAGCAACTTCTGGGCCTGGCATGTCAAAGACGACCGGGCGGTTTCATTCCGTGAGGCGCGCCGCGAGATGATCCTGCGCGGCTGGCTGGTCAGATTTCATTTGTCGCCGTTCCTCAGCGACGAGGACTGCGATTTTATCGAAGCGCACAAGAGCGCTTTTCTTGAGGCATGGCAGAACAGGTCAGGGGAAATCAAAGGAGTGCCGCAACGTATTGTCGATGCGCTGATTGAGCACATCACTTTTAGCGGCACTGTCGATGA
>JAJRXW010000045.1 GCA_024276095.1 Gammaproteobacteria bacterium | reverse complement strand
GCGCCGCGCTTGCGGTATGCCGGGGGGGTGGGGCATTCGTTCGGAGACCCGCCGTGAACCCGTCCATGGGGGCTTGCGTCCCGCGTCCATGCGGGACACAGTCTCCGAACGAATGCCCCACCCCCCCGGCATACCGCAAGCACGGCGCTGTTCCCGCTATCCGGCCGTATCCCCGCTCCGCTGCACTTTTGCAGTCGGGCTCTACAACCAGGATCGGAAATCTCTGAATGCCGGCGCCGGCAGCGCGCCTGCCTCGCCGCGACCGAGCAGCATGATCTTGAACGCCTCGCCCATCTCGCCCGGCATCAGCAGCACGCGAGCCTGCTGGGCAGCCGCGATCCGGGCCGAGCCACCGAGACTGGCGAACTCGGCGTCGATACCGGTGCCGAGCAGAAACTGTGCCTGTGTCGTATACCCTGCCAGCGAGAAACCGGCGGCCCGGGCCGCATCGGCGACCGCGGAAAAATCCACCCAGGCGGAGATGTCCTGCAGACCCGGATACAGGAAAGGGTCATCATGGGCACGATGTCGATAATGACAGCGCAGCGTCCCGTGGCCACGATCCGGATGATAATAGTCGCGGCGCGGATAACCGTAGTCCGCCAGAATGACCAGCCCGTTGGACAGCACACCGGCAAGACCGTTGATCCATGCAGGCAGGGTGAGACTGAGCTCCGATTCATAGCCCGGCGCCAGGCTGTCGCCAAGCGCGTTTTCCACACCGCGAACCGCGTCGCACAGTTCCTGCGGCGCCGGTGCTTTTTCCCAGCCAAACGATCCCGACCGAACCGCAACCCCGAGTGCCTGCACGGCATCGCCGGTGACCGCAAAGCGCTCTACCGGCAGCGCATCGATGACCTCGTTGGCCAGGATGACACCGTCAAAGGCGGAATCGGGCAGCGTGTCGACCCACTCGACAAGATGCATCAGCCCGGGCACTTTTTCTTCGAGCAATGCCTGCTGGCGGGCACGAAGATCCGCACTGACATCCAGCATCAGGTAGCGGCGGGGCAATGCCTTCCGCTGGTCCAGCGCCAGCAGCATATCCGCGGCGAGGATGCCGGTCCCTCCGCCCAGTTCCAGGATCGTGCCGTGTTCGAAAGACCCGAGCAGCGGCGCCACCACGTTCGAGAGGCAGCGCGCGTACATCGGGGAGATTTCCGGCGCCGTGACGAAATCGCCGCCCGCACCCAGCTTTCGCGCTCCGGCACTGTAGTAGCCCAGCCCCGGTGCATACAAAGCCAGCGCCATGTATTCGGCAAAACCGATCCAGCCACCGGCGGCGCGTATGCGATCCCGGATCAGTTTTTCCAGTTTCCGGCTGTGGGCCAGCGCGTCATTTGACGGTACCGGAAACTGCAGTGGAACTTCCATATCGGGCAGAAAAACAAGGAGTGGATGAGAGCTTGGTGGCGGTAGTGTAACCTTGACACCGGTCGGCAGGAATTTACATGCAGTAACGACCAGGTAATCGATGGCGAACGACAGCAGACAACTCGACGGGCAATGGGCGCTGATTACCGGTGCCGGAAAACGTATCGGCGCCTGTATTGCGCGCACGCTGCATGCCCGGGGCGCCGGTATTGCCATTCATTACCGGGAATCGGAGGCACCTGCGGCCGAGCTCGCAGCGGCCCTGAATGCCATACGCGCCGATTCTGCGCTCACCGTTAAAGGCGATCTCCTTAACACGGCACGCATACCGGAACTGGTGGCCGATGTGCTGCACCATGCGGGACGACTGGATATCCTGGTCAACAATGCGTCGAGCTTTTACCCGACCCCCATCGGTACGATTACCGACGAACACTGGGAAGACCTGCTGGGTACCAACCTCAAGGCACCCCTTTTTCTCAGCCAGGCCGTGGCCCCCCATTTACGGGACACCCATGGCGTCATCATTAATATTGTCGATATCCATGCGCAACGCCCGCTGCGGGACCATCCGGTCTACGGGACGGCCAAGGCCGGCCTGGCGATGCTGACGCGCTCCCTGGCACGGGACCTGGCCCCGGATATTCGCGTCAACGGCATTTCGCCCGGGGCGATATTGTGGCCGGAAGACGGTATGCCCGAGGCCATCAAGGAAAGTATCGTCAGGCAGGTTCCGATGGCGCGGGCCGGCGACCCGGAAGATATCGCCGGCTGTGTACTGTACCTGGTCCGGGATGCCCGTTACGTGACCGGGCAGATTATTGCCGTGGATGGCGGACGCAGCATCGGCTGGTGATTTGCGCGCCGGTCTGGCCGCACCGGTTGCCTACAACAGCACGATGTCCTGTTTGTGCAGAGGATGTTTGTCCCGGTCAAAGCGGCGCCACAACTCCGCCATGGTTTTGCCGCTGAGCGGATGTTTCTGATCGGGCGCCAGCTCTGCCAGCGGACCCAGAACGAACCCGTGCACCATGATATCGCGACGCGGCACGGTCACCTCCGGCCTGGCGATGACATGATCGCCGTAGAGCAATAAATCGAGATCCAGCGTTCTCGACCCAAAGCGGTTCTCACTTTGTTCCCGGCCGGCTTCGCGCTGCAGCCGGGCAAGAACTTTTACAATATCTTCCGGACTTTGATCCGTGGAAAAACCGATCACAAAATTCAGGAAATCATCGCCCTCGAAACCGTAGGCTGCATTCCTGTAAACGGATGAAATACTCAGTGGCCCGTATTCATTGTCCAGAGACCGGCATGCCCTGCGCAGGTTGGCCTCGGCATCGATATTGCTGCCTGCGCCAACATAGACCCTCATCGCTGCCCGCGCTCAATCGCGACACCCACATCCCGGGCGGCCCGGATCGCACCGGGCTTGTGGACCACCACCCTGACCCACTGAGCGGCGAACTCTCCGGTCAGAATAGCCGCAATCCCTTCGGCCAGCGTTTCGATCAGGTAGAACTCCGAGCTTTTCGTAAACTCGACAACCCGCTGACTGACGGCCTTGTAGTCGAGTGCGTCTTCGATGCGATCGTGCTCCGCCGCGCGTTTGATATCGGCAGCAATTTCCAGATCGATACTGACTGTCTGGGGTACGCGGCGTTCCCATTCGAAAATGCCGACGATGGCCTTGACGCGCAGGTCCGTTAGAAAAATCGTATCCATGGCATGCGAAGCTTATGCGGACAGGGGTTGTCCCAGTTCCCAGCGTGCGCGGGCATGGACGGTATAGTCACCCGGGAACTGGTCGGCAGGAAAACCGGTTTTCAAAGACTGCAGGCCTGCGTAAGCAATCATCGCCCCGTTATCCGTGCAGTATTCATTGCCGGGATAGTAGACACAGCCTCCCCGACTTTCCAGCTTCGACTCAAGTTGCCGGCGCAGGCTCCGGTTTGCGCCTACCCCTCCCGCCACGATCAGCCGTTGATAGCCGGTCTGGTCCAGCGCCCGGAGAGATTTCCCGACCAGGGTATCGACAACCGCGGCCTGAAAGGAACTCGCAAGGTCGGCCCGGATGGCATCGGCTCCGGCTGAATCTCCCAGGCTGCCGTTTGCTTCCAGTTCGCGTACCTTGAGCATGACTGCTGTCTTCAGCCCGCTGAAACTGAAGTCCAGGCCGGGACGCTGCATCATGGGGCGCGGAAACCGGTACTTTGCGGTATCGCCGTGCTCCGCGAGTTTTGCCAGTTCCGGCCCGCCGGGATAGGGCAGGCCGAGCAGTTTCGCCGTCTTGTCGAATGCCTCCCCGGCAGCATCGTCCAGTGTCTCGCCAAGCACCCGATAATCACCCACGCCGCGCACGTCCACCAGCATCGTATGCCCCCCCGATACCAGCAGGGCGATCAGCGGAAATTCCGGGGCGTTGTTTTCCATCATCGGTGCGAGCAGATGGGCTTCCATGTGATGGACCGGAATCGCCGGCACCCCCCAGGTCATCGCGAGGCCCACGCCCAGCGTCGCCCCGACCAGCAGTGCGCCGATCAGCCCCGGGCCGGCGGTGTAGGCCACCGCGGTCAACGACGTTCCGCGGAGGCCGGCATCGGCCAGGGCTGCTTCGACCAGCGGCAACAGCTTCCGTATATGGTCTCTGGAAGCCAGTTCCGGCACCACGCCCCCAAATGGCTCATGGAGTGCCACCTGGCTGAACAGGCGATGTGCCACCAGTCCCCGCTCGGAATCGTAGATCCCGACACCGGTCTCGTCGCAGCTAGTCTCTATACCCAATACGATCATATATTTTGCAATTCTACAGCGTTGGCGCTACAGTTACCTATTGCCCCGGCGTCATTGCCGGTTTTTTTCGCCCCTGTATTTGACAGGGGTTCGATAGGAATTTACGGGGATATTAGAGTTGCCAAGCGTTCGAATCAGAGAGAACGAGCATTTTGAAGCCGCATTGCGCCGCTTCAAGCGATCCTGCGAAAAGGCAGGCATCCTGACCGAAGTGCGCCGCCGTGAGTATTACGAAAAACCAACCCAGGAACGCAAGCGCAAAAAGGCCGCAGCGGTCAAACGCCAACTCAAGCGCAATTCGCGAGATTCAAACCGCCGTCGCCGGCTGTACTGATTTCCGCCGGCGCCCTGAATTCGTTTCGGATTCAGCCCTCGCTCAGACCGCAATCGAACAGGGAGTTCTTCATGTCCTTGAAGGCCCGGATTCAATCTGATACAAAAACGGCACTGCGTGCCGGAGACAAACTGCGCGTGAGCACATTGCGCATGCTGCTGGCAGCGATACAGCAGCGCGAGCTGGACGGGCGAAAAACACTCGACGAAGACGCCCTGCTCGGCATCGTCGAAAAGCAGGTCAAGCAGCGACGCGAAGCGGCGACCCAGTATCAGGACGGCGGGCGAACCGAACTGGCCGACAAGGAACTTGCCGAGGCAGATATCCTGACCGGCTATTTACCCGAGCCGCTGTCGGATACGGAACTCCAGGCACTCATCGACGGTGCCATCGCCTCGACCGCAGCGGCCGGCATGAAAGACATGGGCAAGGTCATGAACGAGGTACGCAGCCAAGCCCAGGGCAGAGCTGACATGGGCAAGGTCAGCCAGCTGGTCAAGGATCGACTGTCAAGCTGATATCATAAGCGGGTGGCAGGACGAATACCCCAGGATTTCATTGACGATCTGGTACAACGGGTCGACATCGTCGAGATCGTCGGATAGCGCGTACAGCTGAAAAAAGCCGGCCGGGAATACAAGGCCTGCTGCCCTTTTCACGACGAAAAAACCCCCTCTTTTACCGTCAGCCCGGACAAGGGTTTTTACCATTGTTTCGGCTGCGGCGCCCACGGAACAGCAGTGGGTTTCCTGATGGAATACGAGCGGCTGGAGTTTGTCGATGCCATTGAGGAACTGGCACACCGCATGGGCCTTAAGGTTCCCCGTGACGAAGGCTCTGCGGAACACACCCCGCTCGCACCGCTGTATGAACTGCTTGGCCGGGCCGCAGGATTCTACTCGCAGGCCCTGAGAGAAAACAGCAGCGCCATTCGCTACCTGAAATCGCGCGGCCTGGACGGAGAAACCGCTCAATGCTTTGGTTTGGGATATGCCCCCGACGGCTGGGATCACCTGCTCCGGCAGTTCAGTGACAACGACGCCACACGGCGCCAGTTGCTTGCGGCCGGGCTGGTGATCCAGCGAGACAACGGCGGCTACTATGACCGGTTCCGCGATCGCATCATGTTCCCGATTCGTGACAGCCGCGGCCGGGTCACGGCATTTGGCGGGCGGGTCATGGGCAAGGGCGAACCCAAATACCTGAATTCACCCGAAACGCCGACCTTTCACAAGGGCCGGGAGTTATACGGGCTCTACGAAGCCCGCCAGGCACATCGCTCACTGGAACGCATCCTGGTCGTCGAGGGATATATCGATGTGGTCAGCCTCGCCTGCAAGGGCATTCGCAACGTGGTTGCAACGCTGGGCACGGCCACCACCCCGGACCATCTGCGACGCCTGTTTCGCGCCACCCACGAGGTGGTTTTCTGCTTCGACGGCGACCGTGCCGGACGCGATGCGGCCTGGCGCGCATTACAAACCGGCCTGGGAGAAATGCGTGACGGCCGGCAACTGCGCTTTTTGTTTTTGCCCGACGGCGAGGACCCGGACTCGCTGGTTCAGAAAGAGGGGCGTGAGGCATTCCTCAAGCGGCTGTCAGCCAGCCTGCCGCTCTCCGACTACCTGCTGGACCACCTGAAAGAACAGACCGATACCGGCAGCATGGATGGGCGCGCCCGGCTGGCAGAGCTGGCCAACCCGCTGCTGGGGAAACTCCCCCAGGGTGTTTACCGAGAACTGCTGATCGAGCGGCTGGCCGATGAAGTGGGTCTCAGGCGGTAGCAGTTGGAGACCGTGCTCGGCGAATCCGCAAATACCCGTGAAACTTCCCGCGAAACCAGGAAAACGGCAGCCCGTTCCAGGCACATCGGAGGGCAGCGCGGCACGCTGGTTCGCCAGGCCATCGGGCTGGTCGTGCACTACCCGGCCGAGGCCGGCAGCATTACCGCCCCCCCGGAGCTCGCCCAGGCGACGCAGCGTGGCGTTGCGCTGGTTCTCGAGCTCCTTGAAATCTGCCGCCAGAGCCCCCAGATCACTTCTGCAATGCTGTTGGAGCGGTTTCGCGACCGGCCGGAAAAGCCGCATCTGGAGCAGCTTTTGAGCGAGGAAATGCTGGTCAGCGAACAGGCAGCTGCGCGGGTGCTCGGCGACAACCTGGCGCGAATCGTCAATGACGCCAAACAGCAAAGACTGGCGGAACTGGTCGCGAAGATGGCTGAGGGCAGTCTGAGCCCCGAAGAAAAGAGCGAATTCCTCCAACTGCGAAAAATCGACGCCAATATGGACAATTCGGCATAAAGCCGCGACTTTTTTGGCCGATAAAGCGTCTAAGTAGACAAAGTCTTGATCGGCAGCATCCGTGGTTCGGTGTTCAGGCCGGTCAGGAGCAGGTGAATTTATGCTTTATGTTATTAAAACAAACGCTTACGGGTATCCGGTTCAGGCCGTGAAAATAGGCTGCAGTCTGGATACCGTGATGGCAATCCAATATAATGGATCGTTTACGCGTGGTACATGCGGGGTAGAATGAGTGAAGGCGCAAGCAAAAAAGGTTGAGAAACAAGAGCCCGAAGAAACGGCCAAAAAACCCGACACCGATCAGAAATCCCAGCTGAAGCTCCTGATAGCCCGTGGCAAGGAACAGGGTTATCTGACCTATGCCGAGGTGAACGATCACCTGCCCAACGATATCGTCGATCCCGAGCAGATCGAAGACATCGTCAACATGATCAACGATATGGGTATTACGGTGCATGAAAAAGCACCCGATGCCGAATCGCTGTTGCTGTCGGATACGGCGGTCACCAATGACGACGAAGCGGC
>JAJRXW010000009.1 GCA_024276095.1 Gammaproteobacteria bacterium | reverse complement strand
GTAGCGGGTCGCTCGTTCCGGGACCCGCCGTGAACCCGTCCATGGGGGCTTGCGTCCCGCGTCCATGCGGGACACAGTCCCGGAACGAGCGACCCGCTACCCCGGCCCGGTGTCACGCTCAGGCCCTGCCTTCAGCCGGCGACCTACTTGCGCAGCAGCATATCGAACCGGGTGGTAACCGCGGCATCCCGTAAACGATCCCAATAACCGGAAAACGCATCCAGTGCAGACCCGGTGTGCGCTCCCCTGTACTTGTCGAGTTCGGCCAGCAGCGCATCCAGTACGATCACTCGACTGGGCAGCCCTTTGCTGAACTGCGCCGATTCGGAAAACACCACGTAACCTTCTACCGGCACTTCCGGAATAATCCTCTTCACCGCAGCAACCCGGTCATACAGGGCATGCTGGGGGTTGCTGAACGTAAATCTGCGCTTGTCGGCGATGACGGTCCAGTCCTCCATTCCATCGCTGCCAAAAACATGGCCCTCGACATCCTTCAGATCGAGTACGATCACGCCACCGGATGACAGTAACGCATACTGAATATGAATCTCTCCGCCGTTGCCGTCGGGGATCACGAAATCAGCCAGCATGGCGATGCACGTCCGCTGCAGTCTTTGCTCGACAGTTCGACGCATGCGGCGGCGGTGCAGCAGCCAGAGTACCACCAGCAGCACAACGATCAGGCCCGTGCCGGTGATCGCCAGCGCAACGGGGTTGTTGATGATCTGCTCCATTGGCCGATCTGCTACAGGTAGGCGGTTATCTCGTCGAGCGATGCGCTGACGGTGTCATACTGTGCCGGCCATTTCAAAAGCGCGGCGAGTTCTGCGGGCGGCGTAATCTCAGCGCCGAGCAAGGGTTCGACAATCGTGTCGAATTTCGCCGCATGAGCGGTTGCCACGACAACCCAGTTTCCCGTGCGTCGTACAGACTGCGGCAGATTCCGGTACACATGCAGTGCGGTTGCAGTATGCGGGCACCAGGCAATTCCGTAACGCCGGTACTCTTCTGCGATCGTCTCCCTGATCGTCTCGTCGGTCACCGGGAAGGCGCTGATTTCCTGTCGCACCTGCTCGGCGTTGTCGTCATTGAGTAACCGCAGGCGCTCCATATTACTTGGATTGCCGACATCCATCGCCGATGCCAACGTGGCAATACTGGCTCGCGGGGACCACGACCCGCTGGAAAGATAATCCGGTATGGTGGTGTTTGCATTGGTTGCAAAGACGATATTTTCGATCGGCATTCCCATCCGCCTGGCCCAGACACAGGCAAGTCCGTTGCCCAGGTTGCCCGTCGGTATGACGAAGCTGGCCTTTTTTCCGCTATTACGAAAAATCTCCAGGCTCGCCCTTGCATAGTAGGCCGACTGGGGAAGCAGCCTGCCCACGTTGATGCTGTTGGCTGAACACAGGTTGTGGCGGGCACTGATTTCCCTGTCGGCCAATGCCTCTTTGGCGAGCCGCTGGCAATCGTCGAATTCTCCGCGTACCGCCAGCGAGATGATGTTGTCGCCCCAGCAGGTCAACTGGTGTTGCTGGCGCGGTGATACGCGGCCATCGGGAAACAATACCATGACGCGCACCCCGGGCCGGCGGTGATAAGCGGCCGCAACAGCGCCGCCGGTATCACCGGAAGTCGCCACGATAATCGTTACAGGTGTTTTCCCGGTTGCTCCGGTGTCGATGATACGAACCATGGTCGCAGCGAGAAAGCGCGCGCCGACGTCCTTGAATGCAGCGGTCGGACCGTGAAAGAGCTCCAGGACCGAAAAAGTATCGTTTCCCTGCCCGATCGATTTCAGCGGTACCGGAAAATTCAACGCCTCACTGCAGACAGCGGGCAGCTCCGCCTGCAGCGATGAACCGGAAAAAAATGGCTGCAGCCAGAGGGCGGAGATTTCATCGAATCGCTCGACGCCAGCGAACTCGTCGATGGTTCGCACCGGCAGGATCTCCGGAACGTACAGACCACCATCGGGGGCGGTGCCGCTCATGATGGCTTCCTCGATGCCGACTGCGGGACTGCTTCTTGTGCTGATAAATTTCACGGTTCAGTTTAACGCGATGCGCCCAGGTAGGCCGCCAACCGTAACAGATCGGCAAAGACACCGGCCGCGGTGACCTCCGGTCCGGCGCCCGGCCCCTGGACCACCAGCGGGTTCTCGCTGTAGCGTTGGGATACATAGCGCACGATATTGTCCGTCAGGTTCAGGTTGGCGAATACATGGTCGCCCGGCAGTGCCTCCAGGCGCACGGTAGCGCCCGCAGACTTGTCCAGCCTGCCGACATAACGCAGTACCTTGCCGCTGTCCCGCGCATCCTTCCATCGCTGCAGCATACGTTCGTCGTATGCCGGAAGTTCGGACAGGAATTCCTCGACCGTGCCGGTACGCAGCGCTTCGGGAACCAGATTTTCGATCTCCAGATCGTCCAGTTCCAGCCGCATCCCCATCTCGCGACCCAGAATGATCAGCTTCCTGGCCACATCCATGCCGGAAAGATCGTCTCTCGGGTCCGGTTCCGTGTAGCCACTGTCCCGCGCCTCGCGAACGATCGTGGAGAATGGTTTACTACCATCGAAAATATTGAACAGGTAGGCAAGGGTCCCGGAAAAAATCCCGTCGATACTGCGAATCTCATCGCCGGTTTCACGCAGATCACGCAGCGTGTCGATGACCGGCAAAGCCGCACCGACCGTTGTTTCGTACAGAAAATGCACGCCATGCCGCCGTCTTTCCGCATGCAGCCGATCGTAATAGGAGATCGCTCCACTGTGTGCTTTTTTGTTCGGTGTGACCACATGAATACCGTCACGAAACCAGTCGATATAGTGCCCCGCCACCGCTTCGCTGGCGGAGCAATCGACCATCACTGCATGCGGCAGGTGTTCGGCATTCACATGCTCGGTAAACCGCTTCCAGTCGAGCGGCTCACCCTGTTTTTCCAGTAGTTTGCGCCAGTTGCTCAAGTCAACCGCCCGGACCGCCAGAAACATGCGCGATGAGGTTGCGATACCGCGCACGCGGAAATCCAGGCTGAACTCTTCCGTCAGCCGCCGGGCCTGGTTCGCCATTTGCTCGAGCAATACGCCGCCGACATGACCGGGGCCGATCAGGCCCACCGAAAGCGTACTGGTCGAGAGGTAAAAACCTGAATGTGCGGCACGCAGCGCACGTGTTGCATCCTTGCGCTCGACTACAGCAGAAATATTGCGTTCGGACGAACCCTGGGCGATTGCCTTGATGTTGATACCGGCACTGCCCAGCGTACTGAAAAACTTTGCTGCCACGCCGGGCAGGCCGGCCATGCCGTCCCCGACCACTGCCACGATACTGCAGTCTGCATTGGTCTCGATCCTCTGAATCTGCCCTTGTTCCAGCTCCACGGAAAATGCCCGGCTCACGGTTTCGGTTGCCCGTGCGGCATCCCGGCTCGGAACGGCAAAACAGATCGAGTGCTCGGAACTTGCCTGTGAAATCAGAACCACGGAAATACCCGCATTCCTCAGCGATGCAAACAACCTGTCCGCGGTACCGGGCACACCGATCATCCCGGCACCTTCGAGATTCAGTAGAGAGACATCATCAACCGTGGTAACTCCCTTTATTTTCTGGTCCTGGCCGTCGAACAAACCGATGCGGGAACCCCTGGCGCCGGTATCGAAGCTGTTGCGAATATAAATGGGAATACTCTGCTGAATCGCCGGCGCCATGGTCTGCGGATGAATGACCCTGGCCCCGAAATAGGCAAGCTCCATCGCCTCGTTGTAGGAAAGTTCATCGATCACCGTCGCATCCGGAACGCGATTCGGATCGGCGCTCATGACACCGTCAACGTCGGTCCAGATGGTAATGCTCGCGGCGTTCAGCAGCGCCGCCAGGATAGAAGCGGAAAAATCGCTTCCGTTTCTGCCCAAAGTGGTATGCAGGCCCTGAGGGTCGGAAGCAATATAGCCGGTCATCACGACAATTCCGGTGGTTTGTTCGCCGAAATGCTCCAGCGCTTTTTGCCGTGAATCCGGCCAGCAGACTGCCGGACCCATTTCATCGCGTTCGACGATGATCATGCTACGGGCATCGACCCACTTGACCGGTGTGCCCGCCGCATGGCTGCGGCTGTGCTCCTGAAGAAAACACCCCAGCAGTCGCGCCGACCACAGCTCGTCATATCCGGCGATCAGGTCGCGGCTCCGGTCCGCAGCAGCGCGTACCAGCGAAATCGCCTGCAGGACGTCCGCCGCATCCGACAGATCTGCCTCAAATGCATCGAGCACCTGGCTGATCAACGCTTCATCGTCCATCAGATCCATGACCGTCGACTGGTAACGTTGTTTGATCGCAGCAAGGCCCGCACCGATTTCCTGCGCGGAAATCTCGGCAGATGCCACCAGTCCGAGCAACGCATCGGTCATACCGCCCATCGCCGATACAACGACAGCCTGTCTTGTCGAGGTGCTGTCCAGCAAAATAGCGGCTACCCGTCGAAAGCAGTCGGCATCTGCAAGGCTGCTGCCGCCAAATTTGTGTACTTTCCAGTCTGTTACGGCCATTAATGTCACGCGCGCCTGATCTGAATTCCATGGCCGGCGATGCCGATTCACCCCCTCAGGGCGCATCGCCGCCACCGGCAAAGCCGCTTATGATACCCGTTCCGGCTACTTCGGACACTAGCCGAAACATTGCAAAACAGCCCCCGGGTATCAATAATCCGGCTGGCGGTTCAACAAGGTCATTTGATGCCGAACATCTTCGTAGCCACTGTCGACAATGCAAGGGATCGCAGCGATCTCGAAAAATCGGTGCTCAGACCGTTGGAGCGCCAGTCCGTAATCGGCAATTTCAGCGACGCAACCTATCCGGAACTCATCGATATCGAACGCCGGGGCCGCGGTTTTTATGCCTGGGGCCTGAATTCACGCCCCGAAAACGTGCGAAACTGGTTCGTCATGGGCGTTGGCGATCTGCTGCTGGTCGGCTACAAGGGAACCTACCGCCACTACGCCAAGGTGCTGGGCCGCTATGAGAACTCCAGCGCCGCGCGGGCGATATGGGGGGAAGAGACGCCCGATGCCGATCTTCGCGAGTACCTGTTTTTTCTGTCCGAGCCCATCACCATTGGCCTGCCCTACGAGGAGCTCTCTGATTACCTGCCGACAAAATATACGGAGTTCCAGCAGATCGAGGAACCGGTCTCGGAACAGATCACTGCAGATTTCGGCACACTGGAGCGCTTTGCAAGAAAACGGCTGCTGAACACCGCCGCCGGCGGGCCGACGCTCGACATGAGCGGGATGATCCAGCTGTCCGAGAAAGAACTGGCCCGGCTGCAAATGTTCGACCCGCAAAGCAGCAAGGACGGACGAACCAGGATCATTGAAGACCTGATCAAACGACGGGGGCATCCTGCGCTCAGACAGGCATTGCTGGCTGCCTACGAGTCGCGCTGTGCGATCTCCAACTTCAACGCCGTAGACACGCTGGAAGCGGCCTATATCGTTCCCTATCGCGGCAAATATACCCACGACGCGACCAATGGCATATTGCTCAGGAGCGATCTCCATGTACTGTTTGATATGGGGAAAATCGCCATCGATACCCGCACCATGTCGATCGTACTCGCGGATGAACTGATGGACTCCAATTACCGCCTGCTTGCCGGGCGCCCGTTGCGCTACCCGAAAGAAGAAGCACAGCGGCCCAGCACGGAAGCGCTGGATCTGCATCGCCGGCTGGCGGGCCTGTAGGCGAAGCCTGCGCGGGTCGGTCGATGGCCCCATATTGCCTTGACCAGCACAATATTATTTACTTTAATTATAATCTATAAGTAACTAATATATAGTATATTATTTACGGCATCAGCTGGTTAAGCCTCGAACCCGGCAGCGGCTCCACCAACCTGCTGGGGTACTGCTTGCGGTGCTGCACAACCAGCCACTCGTACCACCGGGATGCGCCCGGACAGTGAACCATTCGTGGCCAGCTCTTGCATGCGCGCATCATGACGGCAACAATCCCAGCCATGCAAATGACCCGAAGTGAATTCCTGAACTGGCCACGAAAAGCGGTCACACTGCTTGGCATGTCCGGCGTCGGCAAGACCATGCTCGCCAATGCTTTGCCGAAAACCAGCTGGTTTCATTTCTCGGGCGACTACCGGATCGGCACCAAGTATCTGGAAGAACCCATTCTCGACAATATCAAGCGCCAGGCCATGAGCGTGGGGTTTCTGCGCGATCTGCTGCGCAGTGATTCCATTTATATCGCCAGTAATATCACGGTACATAACCTCGACCCGGTATCGACCTTCCTCGGCAAACTGGGCAACCCGGAGCTGGGCGGACTGTCCCTGGACGAATTCAGGCGCCGCCAGCAACTGCACCGGCAAGCGGAAGCTGCGGCTATGCGCGATGTGGCGGATTTCATCGCCAAGTCGCGAGAGATCTATGGATACGATCACTTTATCAACGATGCCGGCGGCAGCATTTGTGAGCTGGGCTATGAGGAAGCGTTGCGCGTACTGGTCGAAAATACGCTGATTCTTTACATCCGCGCTGCCCCGGACATGGAAGACGAACTGATTCGGCGTGCCGTCTCGAGCCCCAAACCGCTCTACTTCGACAGTGATTGTCTGGGACGGAAGCTGAAGGAGTACCTGGCATCCGAAGGCCTCGCATCAGCCGAGGATATGGACCCGGATCTGTTTTCCCGGTGGATATTTCCCGAGTTGCTTGCCCATCGCAAGCCATTGTATCAGTCGATTGCGGATTCCTGGGGCTATACCATCGATGCCCACGATGTCGGGGATATCAGCGACGAAGCCGATTTTCTTGAGCTGGTCGCGACCGCGATCGACCGCAAACGCTAGCCCGTGGGTTTTTATCAACGCCATATCCTGCCGCGAATGATTGCCGGCGGCATGAAAAACTCGGTGATGACCGCACAACGCCCGCGCATCGCACCGCTGGCCACGGGCCGGGTGCTCGAAGTCGGTCTCGGCTCCGGGCTGAATATTCCGCTCTACACCAGCGATGTGGACAAACTATACGGCCTTGAGCCGCTGCCAGCGCTTTGCAGCCGGGCTGAACCGCTTGCTCTGCAGGCGGATTTCCCCGTGGAACTGCTGGCTGCTTCTGCCGAGGAAATACCGCTGGATGACAACAGCATCGATACCATCGTCAGTACCTGGACACTGTGCTCGATTCCGAATATCGAACAGGCATTGGTTGAGATGCGGCGGGTACTGCAAGCCGATGGACGGCTGTTGTTCATGGAGCATGGGCACGCGCCTGACGAAAATGTAGTGAAATGGCAGGAAAGACTGGCGCCATTGTTCAAGAGCCTGGCGGGCTGTGACCCCACCCGGAAAATGGACCGGTTGATCGGCGACGCCGGTTTTCGTATCAGTGAGCTTGAAACCGGATATTTCGATGGCCCGCGTTTTCTTGCGTATCATTATGTCGGGGAGGCCAGACCACGATGAGCAGTGGCGGATCAGTCAACAGGCCCGCTGTGGGCACGGCCGGTCAGGCCGGGAAACAGGACGCATGACCACATCGCGTCCCCTGGATGGATTCCGTGTCCTGGAACTGGGACAACTGCTGGCCGGGCCGTTCGCGGGCAGCATGCTGGCGTATTTCGGCGCCGAAGTCATCAAGGTAGAGGCACCGGAGAGCGGCGATCCTATTCGCAAGTGGCGCGTACTGAAAGACGGCACCTCACTATGGTGGCACAGCCTTGGGCGCAACAAGAAAAGTATCACCGTGAACCTGCGAACCCCGCAGGGCCAGGACATCGTCCGTCGCCTCGCTGCCAAATCCGACGCCCTGATCGAAAACTTCAGGCCTGGAACAATGGAGAACTGGGGACTTGGGCCCGATGACCTGAGGCCGGACAACCCGGGGCTGATCTATGCCCGTATTTCCGGCTATGGGCAAACCGGTCCCTATGCGTCGCGGCCAGGCTTTGCATCGGTATGCGAGGGGGTCGGCGGGCTTCGCTATGTCAACGGTTTTCCCGGCGAAACCCCGGTCCGCCCCAATCTCAGTCTCGGTGACACACTCACCGGCCTGCACGCAACACTGGGTATCCTGATGGCCTGCATCCATCGCTACCGGGGCGGAGCAGGAAAGGGCCAGGTCATCGATGCGGCAATTTACGAGTCGGTATTCAATATGATGGAAGGCATCGTGCCGGAATATGACGGTGCCGGTGTCATTCGCGAACCTTCCGGTTCCACACTGACCGGAATCGTGCCAACCAACACCTACCGTTGTACCGACGGCAAGTTCGTCATCATCGGCGGAAATGGCGATTCGATATTCAAGCGCCTGATGCAGGCCATCGGCCGGGACGATATAGCTGTCGACCCGCGTTTTGCCGACAATGCAGGACGGGTAACCCATGAGCAGGAAATCGACACCGCAATCATACAGTGGACCACTACCCTGAGTTCCACCCAGGTGCTGGAAAAACTGGAGCATGCAGCGGTACCGGCGGGGCCCATCAACAGTGTGGCCGATATGTTCGAAGACGAGCATTTCAAGACCAGGGGTATGTTCGAACAGGTCGAGGTCAACGGCGACAAGCTGACCATTCCGGCCATGAGGCCATTGATGAGCGATACGCCTGGCCGCACGGACTGGGCGGGCCCCGAACTCGGAGCCCATAATCAAGAAGTTTTCGGTGATGTCCTGGGGCTTTCTGCCGAAGAACTGGAAATCATGAAAAGCGAAGGCGCTATCTAGCGTTCCCTCGACAAGGAAAAAGCACATGCCAACTATTCTGATTACGGGGGCCAACCAGGGAATCGGCCTTGAGTTTACCCGCCAGTATTCTGCAGCAGGCTGGTCGGTGGTCGCCTGCTGCAGAACGCCCGATACTGCGGATGCCCTGCAGGCACTTGCCGGGGACCACGCCCGGCTTACTGTTGAACGACTCGACGTAAAAGACCACGATGCCATCGATGATCTCGCGGACCGTTACAGCGGGCAGACGATCGATATTCTGCTCAATAACGCCGGCATCGTTGGCCCCTACCCGCTCGACGATCACCTTGAGCGCCAGCATTTCGGCACCATGGACTACGCGGTTTGGGACGATGTACTCCACACCAACACATTCGGGCCGTTAAAAATGACCGAAGCATTCGTCAACCATGTTGCGGCAAGTGAGCAGAAAAAGATCATTTCGATATCGAGTTCGGTCGGATCGATCTCCGAGGTAACGATTCCCGGGATTGCCTATGCTTCCAGCAAGACCGCCCTGAACCGGGTCATGACCATCGTTGCCAGGGAACTGAAGGAAAAAAGCATCATCGTGGCAATGCTCTGCCCGGGTTACACCCGAACGCGGATGGTTTCGGAAAACAGTTTGCAGTACGCGATCGAGCCGGACACGAGTGTGACCGGCATGCGGAAGATCATATCGAGTCTTACACTCGCGAACTCGGGCAGTTTTACCCGCTACAACGGCGATACAATCGGCTGGTAGCTCGCGATCGCTGACAGCGGGACGGTGCCCGGGTTATCTTCCCCCCGGGACACCGCCGCCCTGCCTTCCAATTGGACCGGGTAAGCTCACGCTGTTTTCGACTGTGGCTGAAACTGTTCTTCTTCCGTACTGCCTTCCATCGCGGATGTTGAGGCAGAACCTGAGGTAATAACGTTCTGCACCGCATCGAAATAACCGGTGCCGACGAACGACTGATGTTTGGCTGCGCGAAAACCCTGGGGTTCGTTCGCAAACTCCTGTTGCTGGAGTTTCGAGTAGGCATACATTCCCTGTTCCTTGTAGGCCCTGCTCAACTCGAACATGCCCAGGTTAAGCGAATGCCAGCCGGCCAGCGTGATGAACTGGTACTTGTAGCCCATGGCCGCAAGGTCCTCGCGAAAGTTCTTCATCGCGGTGTCATCAAGATTGGCCTTCCAGTTAAAAGACGGGGAGCAGTTGTAGGCAAGCAGCTTGCCCGGATACTCGGCATGGATCGCATCGGCAAAACGCCGTGCCTCTTTAAGATCCGGCTTGGACGTCTCGCACCACAGCAGGTCAGCATAGGGTGCATAGGACAAACCACGATCAATCGCCTGCTCGATGCCGGGTGTGACGCGGTGGAACCCGTCCGCCGATCGCTCACCGGTCAGAAACTTGTGATCCCGCGTATCCCAGTCTGCAGTCAGAAGATTCGCGGCATTGGCATCCGTGCGGGCAATAATGACCGACGGAACACCCATGGTATATGCAGCCAGTCGTGCTGCGATCAGCTTGTTGATCGCTTCCTGGGTCGGTACGAGCACCTTGCCACCCATGTGCCCGCATTTCTTCGCCGATGACAACTGGTCCTCGAAATGAACAGCCGCTGCACCGGCCCGAATCATGTGCTTCATCAGCTCAAATGCATTGAGGTTACCGCCGAACCCTGCTTCGGCATCCGCGATGATGGGCGCCAGCCAGTCGATGGAACGATCCCCTTCCATCCAGTGGATTTCGTCGGTGCGCACCAGGGCATTGTTGATGCGCTCCACCATTTTCGGCACGGAGTCCACAGGGTAGAGGCTTTGATCCGGATACATCTCGGCCGACGTGTTGCCATCGCCGGCAACCTGCCATCCGGAACAGTAAATAGCCTTCAGGCCCGCCTGTATTTCCTGGATAGCCTGATTACCGGTGATCGCACCCAGTGCGGAAACAACCGTTTCGGTAGACAGCAGGCGCCAGAATTTCTCGGCGCCCAATCGCGCCAGGGAATGCTCGATATGAACCGAACCGCGCAACCGCGCCACATCTTCGGCCGAATAGGTTCTTTCAATGCCTTTCCAGCGCGGGTTGTCCGCCCAGTCCGCTTCCATTGCGCGTATGTCTTTCTGAGTGCTCATGTGCTCTCCCTATGCATCGTCTATCCGAGATGTGCGTATGCCGGAATGGTAAGAAAATCGTCGAGTTCCGGGCTTCTGATCATGGCCGCAAACATTTCCGCGGCCTCGGTAAAATGTCCGTTCCGGTAAGTTTCATCGCCCACTTCACTGCGTACGACGGCAAGTTCCTCGGAAAATACCGTGTCAAACAGTTCCGTGGTCACAACCCTGCCGTCGTTCAGCCTCGCGCCATGACGGATCCACTGCCAAACCTGCGTCCGGCTGATTTCCGCGGTTGCCGCATCTTCCATCAGGTGATACAGCGGCACACAGCCGTTACCGCCCAGCCAGGCCGCCATATACTGCACGCCGACCCGAATGTTGTGCCGCAGGCCTGCTTCGGTAATATCGCCTTTGGGCGCAGTCAGGAGGTCTGCCGCTGTGATATCGACATCCTCTCGAAGTACATCCAGCTGATTGGCGCCGGGCATCACCGCATC
>JAJRXW010000008.1 GCA_024276095.1 Gammaproteobacteria bacterium | reverse complement strand
TGACCAGTTTTCCGGGAACAACAATGATTTTTCGAATCTCTTTGTCCATTGTAAATCGTTGCACGTTCTCGTTCGCCAGGGCGGTCTCTTTCAGCGCACTCTCGGCAATATCGGCCGGCACCTCGATACGGGCGCGGAGCTTTCCATTGACCTGAATGACGATGTTCAGTGTATCCGACACCATGGCACCCGCATCCGCAGTCGGCCACCGTTCATCGACAACCGCTGTATCGTAGCCCAGTATATGCCACAGCCGATGACAAATATGCGGCACTATGGGTGACAGCATCAGCACGACTTTTTCGAGCGTCTCGCGAGCCACCTGCCGATCGCCGGCATTGCGTATTTCAAATTTTGCCAGCGTGTTCATCAGCTCCATGATGGCAGCGATGGCCGTGTTGAAAGTATATCGCCTGCCTACATCGTCACTGACCTTCGATATCGTCTGGTGCAATGCCCGCCGCATTGCCTTCTGGCGATCATCCAGTGTTTCGGCCTCGACGCTGTCCGCAGGCTCCATGCCGTGTGCGGCATGAGCATTCACCGTACGCCACAGTTTGCGCAGAAACCTGAAAGCGCCCTGCACGCCCTCATCCGACCATTCCAGGCTCTGGTCGGGAGGAGCGGCAAACATGACGAACAAACGAACCGTATCGGCGCCATAGGTTTCAATCAGACCCTGTGGATCGACTGTATTGCCCCTGGACTTGGACATCTTGGCGCCGTCCTTGAGCACCATGCCCTGGGTCAGCAGCTTGCGAAACGGCTCATCGCTCGATACCAGCCCCTCGTCCCGCATCAACTTGTGATAGAAGCGGGCATACAGAAGATGCAGGATCGCATGTTCGATACCGCCGATATACAGGTCTACGGGCAACCAGTAGTTGGCACGTTAATCGACCATCGCCTCATCGTTTCCGGGGCAGGCAAAACGCGAGTAGTACCACGAAGACTCCATGAAGGTATCGAAGGTATCCGTCTCCCGGGTGGCTTTATCGCCCGTTACAGGATCGACGGTCTCATAGAAGGACGGCATGCTTTTGATCGGTGAACCGGTATCCTGAAAAGCGACATCCTCCGGCAATATCACCGGCAGATCCCGGTCCGGCACCGGCAGCTGTACAGGCTCCCCGTTACCCCGGGTCGAATTGATGACCGGGATGGGCGCACCCCAGTATCGCTGCCGGGAAACCAGCCAGTCACGCAGCCGGTAATTGACCTTGCGCCGCCCTTTCCCCTCGGTTTCAAGCGCCGTGGCGA
This sequence comes from Gammaproteobacteria bacterium, assembly GCA_024276095.1. Classification (GTDB taxonomy): domain Bacteria; phylum Pseudomonadota; class Gammaproteobacteria; order Steroidobacterales; genus JAJRUG01. Next base: position 33,079 of record JAJRXW010000008.1, on the reverse strand, counting down.
TCGCATCGAAGGCTTCGGTAAAAGTCATGCCGGTATAGGCGCCCGAATCGACCAGCACACCATGCTCGACAAAAGCGGCCTGCCCGATATCGCACGGCTGGCTGTCATCGGCAGGCGCAATCACCTGCGGGACGGGCAGATCGTAGCGCCGGGCAAACTCCCAGTCGCGCTGATCATGGCCCGGCACCGACATGACCGCACCTGTCCCGTAGGTCATCAGGACGAAATTGGCGACCCAGACGGGAACGGGTTCACCGGTGAGCGGATGAATCACGTTGATACCCAGCGGCATTCCGCGCTTTTCCATCGCCTCCATGGCCGCCTCGGACACCGCACTCTGCTGGCATTCACGCAGAAAGGCAGCCAGCTCCGGCGAACGCTCCGCTGCCTGAACCGCGAGCGGATGCTCGGCGGCCACGGCCATGTAACTCACACCCATCAGCGTATCCGGACGAGTGGTATAGATGCTCAGGCTGTCGTCGCTGCCCTCGATAGTGAAATCGACTTCGACACCCTCGGAACGGCCGATCCAGTTACGTTGCATGATCTTGACGGATTCCGGCCAGTCCAGCGAATCGATATTGCCCAGCAATTCTTCCGCGTAGTCGGTAATCCTGAGAAACCATTGCGGAATTTCACGGCGCTCGATCAATGCCCCGGAACGCCAGCCGCGGCCATCGATGACCTGCTCATTGGCCAGCACGGTCTGGTCGACCGGATCCCAGTTCACGACAGCCTTCTTTTTATAGGCGATGCCTTTTTCCATCAGGCGGGTGAACATCCATTGTTCCCAGCGATAATAATCAGGGTCGCAGGTCGCCAGTTCACGGCTCCAGTCGTAGCCGAAACCCAGCTGTTCCAGCTGTTCGCGCATGTAGCCGATATTTTCCCGGGTCCACCGGGCCGGCGGCATGCCGTGCTTGATGGCAGCACCTTCGGCCGGCAAACCGAACGCATCCCAGCCCATTGGCTGCAGCACGTTCTTGCCCAGCATGCGCTGGTATCGGGCAATGACATCGCCGATGGTGTAATTGCGGACATGGCCCATGTGCAACCGCCCGCTCGGATAGGGAAACATGCACAGGCAATAGAATTTTTCCCGTTCCGGGTCTTCTTCGACACGAAAGCTCTGATGATCACGCCACCAGGCGCGTGCCTGCGCTTCGACCAGGGCCGGATTATATTGTTCGTCAGTCACTGTTGCTGCGTTCGGGTCAGTTGCCGGCGGACAAGGATAACAGGGTCATCAGGCCCGGTCAGGTGCCCGCCCTTGCACGACCCGGCCATAGTCCGGCAATCGCCAGGGCCAGGCATAAAACGAGAACCGGGTAGTTGCCGAACCGGACATAAGGGGTTGAGCCGCCGTAGGGCAGGATCGTCGCGTTGAGTACGCCGGTCTGGAACTGTGGTAACTGCTGTAAAACAGCACCCCCTGGCGAAATCACCGCGGTAATTCCCGTGTTGGTGGTTCGCAACAGGTAGCGGCCTGACTCGAGCGCACGCATTCGGGCCATTTGCAGATGCTGGTGAGGAGCCGTCGAGTTACCGAACCATGCGTCGTTGCTGATATTGACCAGTATTTGCGCCTCCGGCAGAAAGTCGAGCTGCTCGGCGCCGAACGCATCTTCGTAACAGATGCTGACGGCAACCGGCACGCCGTGCACCCTGATCAACGGCTGCATGCGCGGGCCCGCTGCAGTATCGGTAAACGGCAGGCTCATCAGCCGCATCCAGTTGCGCACGAAATCCGGTACCGGGAAATACTCGCCGAACGGCACCAGGTGGCGCTTGTGATAAACCCCCCCGGCAATGCCGACTGCCAGCAGCGAATTGTAGAATTGCCCCGGCTCCTCGCCGGCAACCAGGATACCGAGCAACAGCTGCATGTTTCTGGAGCGGGCCTGCGCCCCGATCTCTTCCAGGTAGGCCGCCTCCCTGACATCGAGCGAAGGAATCGCAACCTCGGGCCAGATCACCAGGTCCCGCTCCTGCTGTGCAAAGGTCAGCTGCCGATAGAGATCCAGTGTCGGTTGACGCTGCTCGGGCAGCCATTTGCGATCCTGCGATACCGACCCCTGGACCAGGCCGACCCGCAAATCCTCGTCACCTGCCCGTGTCCACTGCCGATCCTCCAGCCCCTGGTTGGCAATCATGACAGCGACGACGATCGCAATCGCCGACAGCTTGTCGCGTCGATTGCCTTTCACCAGCGTCACCAGCACACCCGCCAGCAACGCAGTAAGAAACGAAACGCCATACAGCCCCGCCACCGGTGCCCATCCCCGTAAAGCCCCGTCGATCTGCCCGTAACCGAGACTGAGCCAGGGAAAACCGCTGATCAGCCAGCCCCGGGCCCATTCAACCAACGTCCAGCCGGCGGGAATGACCAGGCACCAGCGCATGAAGCCGGAAGGTACCCGCAGGCGCGCTGTGAAGTAGCCGCAGGCGGCAACATAAAACCCCATCAGTGTCACCAGCCCGAGCATCAACACGATGGCGACAATCAGCGGGGCACGGCCGAAAACGTGAATACTGATATACAGCCAGTAAGTACCGCTGAGAAACGCACCGAAACCAAACCAGAACCCCCGCCACATTGCTTCGCGGGCAGTCTGGCCGTCCCAGCACAGGAAAAGGACTGCAAGCAGCAGCGGAGCCAGCGCATACCAGTGGAACGGCGCGAAACTGAGCGGTACGCACAAGCCGGCCAAAGCTGCCGCCCAGCGGCCCCGCCGGTCCAGCAATGCCAGGAATCTATTCAATTTTTTTCACCGGATGCCAGGGCACCGGCGATTCCGGCACAGGTCATTTCAGAATCAGTCTTCCGAGGGCTGGTCATCGACGCGCCGGGACTCGCGACTGACTTCGACACTGTGTATCCGGCGCCGGTCAGCATGCAGAACCTTGAACTGAAAACCGCCAAAATGCACGACATCCTCACGGTGCGGCAGGCGACCCAGCTCATGCATGACCAGCCCGCCGATCGTGTCATAGTCCTCGTCATCCAGTTCGGTTTCAAAGTACTCGTTGAATTCCTCGATGCGCGTCAGGGCATGTACGTGAAACCGGTTGTCCTCCAGTTGCTGTATCGGTTCGGCTTCATGAGGATCATGCTCGTCATCGATTTCACCCACGATCTCTTCGAGCACGTCTTCGATAGTGAGCAGTCCGGCCGTGCCGCCGTACTCGTCGACAACAATGGCCATATGATTCCGGCTGTTGCGAAATTCCTTGAGCAGCGTATTGAGGCGTTTACTCTCCGGAATGAAAGTAGCCGGCCGCAACCAGCGACTCAGCTGGAATTTCTCGCCAGGCGTTTCCACAAAATAGCGCAGAATATCCTTGGCGAGGAGAATACCAACGACCTCATCCCGGTCTTCCCCGATTACCGGAAAACGGGAATGACCGGAGCGGATAATCGCTTTGAATATTTCGTCGCGGTCGGCATCCTGCTCCAGGACGACCATGTGGGCACGCGGGATCATGACATCGCGGACCTGGGTTTCGGCCACTTCGAGCACACCCTGCAGCATGGTAATCTCATCGTGGTCCAGCGCCGGTTCGAGACGGCTCTTGCGAAACATCTCCAGCATGTCTTAACGCGAAGCAGGCTCGCCTTTCAAGAGCTTGCGCATGCGCAGATACCATTTGCTGGTGGCACTGGAATCCGCTGACTTCGGTTCGTTCATCAAATATTATCCGGCAATATCCGCAGTCTGATCCACGACATAGGGATCGGCAAAACCCAGGCTGCTCATGATACCTGACTCCAGTGACTCCATTTCCCGTGCATCGGCAGATTTATCGTGGGTATAGCCCGCCAGATGCAGGGTTCCATGCACTACCATATGAGCGAGGTGGGCAAGCACGGGTTTTTGCAGATTCTCGGCTTCGGTACGGACCAGCGGCAAACAAATGACCAGGTCGCCGAGTTCCGGCGGCTCAGTGGACGCTTTTTCCGGCAGCAGCCGATCCTGCGGCGCCGGAAACGACAGAACATTCGTCGGGCCCGTGCCCTTGCGATAAGACTCGTTCAGCGTCCGGCTCTCTGCGCTGTCGACAATTCGAACGGTCACCACACCCGGTCCCCGGGCGCCGGCCTGTTCCAGCGAGACTGTAGTCCAGCACTGGATATCGACACCTTGCGGAAGCTTCCCGTCAGCGGTTGCAATCTGCAGCTCTGCAGAAAAACCGGCATTGATCACAGATGCAGTCATCGTGGATCGCCGTCGCCGGCCGGTTCCGGCCCGCCATACTCGAAGCGCTCATAGGCCTCTACAATCGACTGCACGAGACTGTGACGAACAACGTCGGCCGGAGAAAAAAACGAGAACCCGATGTTCGGCATTTCTTCGAGCACCTGCATGGCATGCCGCAGACCGGATACCTGGTTGCGCGACAGGTCGATCTGGGTGATGTCCCCGGTGACAACCGACCTGGAGCCAAACCCCATCCGGGTCAGAAACATTTTCATCTGCTCCACGGTCGTATTCTGGGCTTCGTCGAGAATGACAAAACTCTCGTTGAGCGACCGCCCCCGCATGAAGGCAAGCGGCGCTACTTCGATGATATTGCGCTCCACCAGCCTGGCCACCTTGTCGAAGCCCAGCATTTCATACAGGGCGTCGTACATCGGCCGCAGATAGGGATCGACTTTTTGCGACAGATCTCCCGGCAGGAACCCAAGACGTTCACCGGCCTCGACAGCCGGTCGAACCAGAACAATGCGGCGCACCCGGTCCTGCTCCAGCGCCTCGACAGCACTGGCCACCGCGAGGTACGTCTTGCCGGTTCCGGCGGGCCCGATTCCGAAACACAAATCGAACTTGCGGATATTGTCCAGGTAGCCGCGCTGATTCGGGCCCTTGGGCCTGATATGCAGCCGCGTGGTCTTGACGACCGTATCCTCAGGACTGTCATTGGTCCGGCTGCCCTGTGATTCATTCATGGCCGACTCCTGCAGGCAGATATGAACGCGATGGGGATCCAGTTGCTCTTCGCAGGCCAGCCTGAAAAGCTCGTGCAGCAACCGCGCACCCGCCTGACTGGCCTGCGCCGGGCCGGTGATGCGAAAGCGATTACCCCGGTTGCTGATATGCAGTCCAAGCCGTTTCTCGATCTGCCGCAGATGCTCGTCAAACTGCCCGCAAAGATTGGCCAGCACGGCATTATCTGCCGGCTCCAGGACAAACTCCCGGGTTTCCGAGTCAGTATTCAAGCCACTGCCGCAGGTGCGACTATTCGCCCGCGCAGGGAATTGGGCAAAGCTTCGGTAATCACAATGTCAATAAACTGTCCCAACACGTTTTCCGGCGCATCGAAATTGACCCAGCGATTGTTCTCCGTCTTTCCGGCCAGCTGATCGACATTCTTTTTCGACTGCCGCTCGACCAGCACCCGCTGTGTGGTACCGACCATTGCCAGGCTGATACGCCGGGCATTGGCATTGATGCTTTCCTGCAGGCGCAACAGGCGCTGCTGCTTGATCTCTTTCGCCGTATCGTCAGGCAGGGCCGCTGCCGGTGTCCCGGGACGCGGGCTGTAAATAAAACTGAAAGACTGATCGAAGCCTACCTCGGCGATCAGCTTCATCGTCGCTTCAAAATCGGCATCGGTTTCCCCCGGAAAGCCGACAATAAAATCGGACGAAAGACTGATTCCCGGCCGGGCGGCACGCAGACGGCGAATCTTCTCCTTGTATTCCATGGCCGTATGGCCGCGCTTCATCAGCGACAGGATACGGTCGGACCCGCTTTGAACCGGCAGGTGAAGATAAGCCGCCAGTTTCGGCACATCGGCATAAGCCTGTATCAGCCGGCTGCCAAATTCCAGCGGATGCGACGTCGTAAAGCGAATTCTCTCGATCTGTTTTACGGCCGCCACGTAATAAATCAGTGTTGCCAGGTCGGCAGTCTTTCCGTCATGCATCAGGCCACGGTAAGCGTTGACGTTCTGTCCCAGCAGGTTGATTTCCTTCACTCCCTGTTCGGCCAGGCCAACGACCTCCGCAATGACATCGTCGAGCGAGCGGCTGACTTCCTCACCGCGGGTATAGGGCACGACGCAGAAAGAGCAGTACTTGCTGCATCCTTCCATGATAGAAACAAAGGCCGTGACTCCGCCGGCGCGAGCGGCCGGCAAGGCATCAAATTTCTCAATGGCCGGAAAGCTGACATCGACAACCAGCCGGCCGCGATCGCGAACGCTGTTCAGCATGGCCGGCAGGCGGTGTACCGTCTGTGGGCCGAAAATCAGATCGACGAACGGCGCACGCCGGGCAATCCCTTCCCCCTCCTGGCTCGCCACGCACCCGCCGACGCCAATCACCACCTCGGGACGCTGCTGCTTGATCTCCCGCCAGCGGCCCAGCAGGGAAAACACCTTTTCCTGCGCTTTTTCCCGCACGGAACAGGTATTGAGCAACAGGACGTCCGCCACAGCCGGGTCAGTCGTGAGCTCGAGACCATGACTCTCACGTAATACGTCCACCATCCGGGTGGAGTCGTACTCGTTCATCTGACAACCGAAGGTTTTTACAAAAACTTTGCCTGGCATACCCAGGTAGGATTCCACCTGTTGAGACTGACGTTCTGTTTCACACTAGCGTATGAAGCCCATACTTTCCAGCTTCACAAAGATACGATGAGCGGCAAGATCAGCGCTCAGATCAGCCGTATCAATAGTGATCTCCGGATTTTCCGGCACTTCATAAGGATCTGAAATCCCGGTGAATTCCTTGATGATTCCAGCCCGGGCCTTCGCGTACAGACCTTTGCGATCGCGTTGCTCGCAGACCTCAAGGGCGGTTGCCACATGCACTTCTATGTAGCCGCCCACCGATCCGATCATCTCGCGCACGATTCGCCGCGTTGCGGAATACGGGGCAATGGGTGCACAAATCGCGATACCACCGTGCTTGGTAATCTCGGAGGCAACATAACCGATGCGCTGAATATTCAGATCCCGGTGCTCCCGCGAAAACCCCAGCTCACTGGAGAGGTTCTTGCGAACATGGTCGCCATCCAGCAACGTCACCCGCCGACCGCCATTCTCCAGCAGTTTCACCAGCAGTGCGTTGGCAATCGTCGACTTGCCGGAACCCGACAGGCCGGTGAAAAAAATGGTCACACCCTGTTGATGGCGGGGCGGATAGGACTTGCGCAGTTCCCGAACGACTTTTGGATACGAAAACCAGTCCGGAATATCCAGGCCTTCCTCCAGCCGGCGCCGGAACTCGGTGCCGGAAATATTCAGCACTTTCTGATCCTTGGTCGTTTCATCCATCGGCACGTACTGCGCCATGTCTTCCACATAGACCATCAGCTTGAACGGCACCATGGTGATATCGAGCTCGCTCTCGCACTCGATCATCAGCTCCTGGGCATCGTAGGGACCGTAGAAAGGCTCGCCGTTGGAATCGTTACCCGGGCCGGCATGATCCCGGCCAACGATCAGGTGCGTACACCCGTAGTTCTTGCGGATGATGGCATGCCAGACCGCTTCCCTGGGGCCCGCCATACGCATGGCGAGATTCAACAGGCTCAGCGTCGTCGTCTGCTCGGGATATTGCTCGAGGATGTGCTCGTAGCAGCGTACCCGCGTGTAGTGGTCTACATCGCCCGGTTTGGTCAGGCCCACCACCGGATGAATCAGCAGGTTTGCATCGTTCTCGCGCGCAGCCCGGAAAGTCAGTTCCTGGTGAGCCCGATGCAGGGGATTGCGGGTCTGAAAGGCCACCACCTTGCGCCAGCCCAGCTTGCGAAACCGGCCCCGGAGTTCCGAGGGGGTATCGCGCATCAGCTTGAAATCATAGTGATTCGGCGGCTCCACGCCTTTGAGCCTGCCGCCCAGGTAGACCGGATGCGCGGTATTCATCAGGTAATGGACACCGGGGTGCAGTTCGTCCTCGGTGCCAAATACACTTCTGGCTTCTTCGGCCTTGTCCGGCGTCCAGATATCCGATAATTCGAGCACCGCGATCAGCACGCCTTCCGGATCGCGCAATGCGACCGCTTCGCCGGCGCTCAGCGATGCAGCGAACTCCTCGGTAACATCGAGATTGATCGGCATCGGCCACAGCACGCCGTCGGGCAGATGCATGTCCTTGAGCACACCTTCGTACTCGGCCTGGGTCAGAAAACCCTCGAGCGGCGAAAATGACCCGTTGAGCAGCAGTTCGATATCGCAAAGTTGCCGGGGGGTGAGATCCCAGGACCTGTAATCGCGGGCTTTCAGTTTTTCCTCATCCGCGGCCGATTCACTGAGATACAGCTCTTTTAATACGCCGCCATGCGGCTCCTTGAAGGCACCCATTAATTATTCCTCTTATCCTTTATAACCCGACGATTTCGAGATCGTCACTCACTAAAAAAAGTCGGCGCATTTATCAATGCGCCGACTGCGTATTCCCTGCAGGCCTGTTGCCGGTATTGACCGTCAGAACGGTATGTCGTCATCGAACTCCGGTGCTGCCGCCGGGGCTGCAGACGCCGGTGCGCCCGCGGGTGCACCCGCCGCCGCTCTCGGCTGAGCGACGGCTTGCCCGCCACCCTGACCACGACCGCCGAGCATCTGCATCTGATCGCCGACGATTTCTGTCGTGTAGCGATCGCCGCCTTCGCGATCCTGCCACTTGCGGGTTCGCAGCCGCCCCTCGATATAGACCTGGGAGCCCTTGCGCAGGTATTCACCGGCGATCTCTGCCAGCCGGCCGAAAAATACGACCTTGTGCCATTCGGTCCGGTCGGTCTGCTCGCCGGTCTCTTTATCCTTCCAGGACTCGGATGTCGCGACCGATATATTGGTCACTGCTGAGCCGCTGGGCATGTAACGGACCTCAGGATCCTGGCCGAGATTCCCAATCAGGATCACCTTGTTTATGCCCCGTGCCATGTCGACCCCCTGCTGTGCTGTCTGATGATGATATTTCCCCGGTACGGCCTCGTCCGGGGCTGCATATTGTATGCCCGGAGCCGGCAAAAGACACGCCCAATTCACGGCGGTATCGCCGGAAACAGATACCGGCGGCAGGGGGCAGCCACCGAAATTCATGCCAGGCCTCGGTGCGCGAGCGGGGCAGGGCTCAGCAGCGGCGGGAGCGGGGCGCGTGTTCCGGGACCCGCCGTGAACCCGTCCATGGGGGCTTGCGTCCCGCGTCCATGCGGGACACAGTCCCGGAACACGCGCCCCGCTCCCGCCGCTGCTGAGCCCTGCCCCGCTCGCGCACCGAGGCCTGGCATGAATTTCTCCCCGGACCCGGCCCGATTTTGGTCGTTGAATCGAAACGTCGTATAGTCGTCTGTTTGCCCTCTTCTGGCGGGATCAAGCAGCATGCGGACGATCAGTATCCGGGGCGCCCGGACCCACAATCTCAAGAACGTCGACCTGGACCTGCCCCGGGACAAGCTCATTGTGGTCACTGGTTTGTCCGGATCGGGCAAATCGTCCCTGGCATTCGACACCATCTATGCCGAGGGCCAAAGGCGTTATGTTGAGTCGCTGTCCGCATATGCGCGCCAATTTCTGTCCATGATGGAAAAACCCGACGTCGACCATATCGAAGGACTTTCGCCTGCCATCTCCATCGAACAGAAATCCGCCTCCCATAATCCGAGGTCGACTGTCGGCACCGTCACCGAAATCTATGACTATCTCCGGCTGCTCTATGCCCGGGCCGGCAGCCCGCGCTGCCCGGAACACAAACTCGACCTGGAGGCCCAGACGGTCAGCCAGATGGTCGACCAGGTACTGGCGCTTGAGTCCGGCAGCCGGCTACTGCTGCTGGCACCGGTCATTCAGGACCGCAAGGGAGAGCACCTGCAGCTGATCGCCGATCTGCGCGCTCAGGGTTTCGTTCGCGCCCGCATCGATCATGAAGTGGTCGAACTGGACGATCCGCCCAAGCTGGATTTGCGGCGCAAGCACACCATTGAAGTGGTGGTGGACCGGTTCAAGGTTCGTGAGGATATCGGCCAGCGGCTCGCCGAGTCTTTCGAAACCGCCCTGCATCTGGCGGACGGAATCGCCCGGATCGCCTGGATGGATCGCGACGACCGGCCCGAACTGCTGTTCTCCGACCGCTTCGCCTGTCCGGTCTGCAACCACAGCATTGCGGAACTGGAGCCGCGGCTGTTCTCGTTCAACAATCCCAGCGGCGCCTGTCCGGAATGCGATGGTCTCGGTGTACGACAGTTTTTCGATCCTCACCGCGTAGTCAGATACCCCAATCTCAGTCTTGCCGGAGGAGCGATTCGCGGATGGGATCGCCGCAACGCGTATTATTTCCAGATGATCCAGAGCCTGGCGGATCATTTCAAATTCGATATCGAAGCGCCCTACGAGGAACTCAGCGAACAGACCAGGGAGATGCTGCTCTCGGGCAGTGGAGACGAACAAATCGAGTTCCGGTACGTCACCGGTCGCGGCGTCAGCATTTCCCGGACCCATTCTTTCGAGGGCATTCTGCCCAACCTGCAGCGCCGTTATCGCGAGACCGAATCGGGCATGGTCCGGGAAGAACTGGCCAAGTACCTGAGCGTGCAGTCCTGCCCCGGCTGCAACGGTACCCGTTTGAATATCGCGGCAAGGAATGTATTCATCCAGGACCGCTGCATCCCGGAGATAACATCCATGTCGGTCAGTGAGGCACTGGAATTTTTCGATAACCTCGATCTGGCCGGCTGGCGCGGTGAGGTGGCGGCGAAAATCGTCAGGGAAATTCAGAACCGGGTTCGCTTTCTTGCCGATGTGGGGCTGGAATACCTGACCCTGGATCGAAGTGCCGAAACCCTGTCGGGCGGCGAAGCGCAGCGTATCCGGCTGGCCAGTCAAATCGGCTCCGGCCTGGTCGGCGTGATGTATATCCTCGACGAGCCTTCCATTGGTCTGCACCAGCGTGACAACCAGCGACTGCTGAACACGCTCACGCGTCTTCGCGACCTGGGCAACACGGTGCTGGTGGTCGAACACGACGAGGAAGCCATTCGTTCCAGTGACCACGTGGTCGATATCGGCCCCGGCGCCGGCGTACACGGCGGGCAAATCGTTGCCCAGGGTACGCCTTCAGACATCATCAATCATCCGACCTCCCTGACCGGCCAGTACCTGTCGGGGATCAAGAAAATCATGGTGCCCGAGCACAGAGTTGCGCCAGACCCGCAACTGATGCTCGGAATCCGCGGCGCACGCGGCAACAATCTCAAGAAACTCGATGTCAGTATTCCGCTGGGGCTGATCACCTGTGTTACAGGCGTATCCGGGTCCGGCAAGTCGACGCTGATCAATGACACCCTGTACAAGACCGCCGCGGAAGTGCTCAACAAGAGCAGCCATGGCCCTGCTCCCTGCGACGGTATCGACGGCCTGCATCTTGTCGATCGGGTGATCGACATCAGTCAGAGCCCCATTGGCCGAACGCCGCGATCGAATCCGGCCACCTATACGGGCCTGTTTACGACCATTCGTGATTTGTTCTCGGGCACACCCGAAGCGCGTGCCCGCGGCTACAAGCCGGGACGGTTCAGCTTCAACGTAAAGGGCGGACGCTGTGAGGCCTGCCAGGGTGACGGCGTCATTCGTGTTGAAATGCATTTTCTCCCCGATATCTACGTACCCTGCGATTGATGCAAGGGCAAACGCTACAACCGCGAGACCCTGGAACTGCGCTACAAGGGCAAGAACATTCACGAGGTACTGGAAATGACGGTGGAGGATGCGCTGCAGTTTTTTGCCAACGTGCCGGTCGCTGCGCGGAAACTGCAGACGCTCGACGATGTCGGCCTGCCTTATCTGAAGCTCGGCCAGAACGCCACCACGCTGTCAGGCGGCGAGGCGCAGCGCGTCAAGCTGGCCAAGGAACTGTCGAAGCGTGCCACCGGCAGCACGCTGTACATCCTGGACGAACCCACTACCGGGCTGCATTTCCAGGACATCGACCATTTGCTGACCGTACTGCAACGGCTGCGCGACCAGGGCAATACAGTCGTGGTCATCGAGCATAACCTGGACGTGATCAAGACAGCCGACTGGATCATCGATCTGGGCCCGGAGGGTGGCGACGGCGGCGGCATGCTGGTTGCAAAAGGCACACCGGAGCAGGTTGCCGCCACACCGGAATCGTATACCGGGCAGTACCTGGCACCGTTACTCAAGCGCCACAAGGCAGCCTGAGGCTCCCTGACCACGTGGATCTGCGCGTTCGCCGCCGGCGACTGACGGGGACACCGGTCGATACTGCCGTAGCATCGGCGTATTTCGGTGTAGTATTTCTATCCTGACGATGCAGGATGGCGCTGGAATAAAGATCCTGTTCGACAATGCCATACTGGTGAACGATCGCAAGGCTCAACTGATGGCCCGCTATGCCCCGGTGATGAGCCACCTGGTACGCGGAGGAATTGAATGACCCACATCTACAGCAGATCAGCGGATGGCCGGACAGCCGCCGCAATACCGGGGAGGCCGGGCAGATTGATCGGGCACTGCAGTTTCCTGATTCTCGTATTGTTCGCCGCCTGCCCGGCAAATGCACAGCAACAGATCTCGCCCTCCGATATGCCCCGGCCGGGCATGACCCAGGATCGGCTTTATGACCTGATTGTCGATATCGGTACAGACGTAGTGATCTCCGGAAATATCGTGCAGTTCAGTTACGACGACGTGCGCCTGATCTGCATATCGGACAGTGCGGCCGACCGCATGCGCATTATCAGCCCGATCGTCGATCTGGTGGAAATCGGCAGCGATCAGATGCTTCTGGCGTTCGCTGCAAATTTTCATACGGTACTGGACGTCCGCTATGCACTGAGCGATGGCGTGATCTATGCAGCATACATTCACCCATTGAGCCCGCTGACAAACGCAGAGGTTCTGTCGGCAATACGCCAGGTTGCAACGGCAAGAAATACCTTCGGAAACGAATACACCAGCGGCGCCCTGGTTTTTCCTGGCGCAACGGCACAGTAGCCGTGCAGCGCGGATATCTTCTCTGGTCATCCTGCACAGCCGGGCGGAATCCGGACAGGTCGGTTATTGCAGTTGTTTCACCGCCCCGGCAACACAACGATGCCTGAACTGCTGCGCACGCTGATCCTGGCTGTCTCGCTGATACTGGCCTCGGCACAGGCCATGGGTGAGGAAATCCTGGTTGCTGTGGCGAGCAACTTCCGGGATACGATGACCGCCATTGCCGAAAGCTTCGAAAAGAATACCGGCCACAAAGTGACATTGATTTTCGGCTCGACCGGAAAGCATTTTGCGCAGATCGTCAACGGCGCACCTTTCGATATTTTTTTTGCTGCCGACATCCGCCGGCCAAGGCAACTGGAAGCGGAAGGCATGGCGCTCCCCGGCAGCCGCTTTACCTATGCCGTGGGGAAACTGGTTCTGTGGAGCCCCGCAACGGGATACGTGGATCCCTGCGGCAATATTCTCGAGCGCGGCCATTTTCGCTACCTCGCCATCGCGAATCCCAGGCTCGCTCCTTACGGCAGAGCGGCACAGGAAATATTGCAGGCGCGTGGTCTGTGGGAAGGCCTCAAAGGACGTCTTGTACGCGGAGAGAACATCGCTCAGACTTTCCAGTTTGTCAAAAGCGGCAATGCCGAACTGGGTTTGGTAGCGTACTCGCAGGTGAAGCATCCGGATCACGCAGCGGAAGGTTCGTTCTGGGAAGTGCCACAGGCACTTTATACCCCGATAGAGCAGCAGGCCGTACTGCTGAAAGACACCCCGGTCGCTCGTGCCTATCTGTCATTCATGCGCAGCGACCGGGCATTGAGGATCATTCATGACTATGGATACGGCACGCCCCGATGATCAGTGAATCCGACCTGACGGCCCTGCTGGTAACGCTGAAGCTGGCGTTACTCACTACGCTGATCCTGCTGGTACTGGGTACCCCGCTTGCCTGGTGGATGGCCCGCACCCGCTGGCGATTCAAGTTTCTGCTGGAAGCGGTGGTTGCCCTGCCGCTGGTGTTACCGCCCACCGTGCTGGGTTTCTACCTGCTGCTGGCCCTTGGCCCCAACGGCCCTTTGGGCGGGCTGATGGAATCGCTGGGCGGCAGACCGCTGGCCTTCACCTTCACCGGCCTGGTCATTGGCTCGGTATTCTATTCGATGCCTTTTGTCATCCAGCCGCTGCAGGATGCTTTTGCCGGCATCGGCCGGCGACCGCTTGAAGTTGCCGCTACATTGCGGGCATCGCCGCTGGACCGGTTTTTCACCGTCGTCCTGCCAATGGCCCGTCCCGGGTTCATCACTGCCGCGGTACTCGGCTTTGCCCATACGCTGGGCGAGTTCGGCGTGGTGCTGATGATCGGCGGCAACATCCCGGGGGAAACACAGGTCATGTCCATTGCCATTTACGATCACGTCGAGGGGATGGACTATGCCAATGCACATATACTGTCAGTGGGACTGCTGCTGCTGTCTTTTCTCATGTTGATCGCCGTCTACGCACTGAACCGGCGCTTCCGGGTGGTCCGGCCATGACCCGCCGACACTGCACCGTACACCCGCGGACACCAGCCGATCGCCTGGTCATGCATTCAGTCGCGCCATGACCATCGAGGCCAGGTTTCGCATCGACAGGGGCAGCTTTACGCTCGATGTCAGCCTCAGCATACCCGCCCGGGGCGTGACCTCACTGCTCGGCCCGTCAGGCTGTGGCAAGACCACGCTGTTACGGGCAATCGCAGGGCTGGAACGCTGCCACGACGGTCTTCTGAAAGTAGGGGGTGTGATCTGGCAGGACGGCAGGCGTTTCCTTGCCCCGCACCAGCGGCCTTTGGGCTACGTTTTTCAGGAAGTCAGCCTGTTCGACCATCTCACGGTGGTGCGAAATCTCGAATACGGCATCAAGCGGGTTCCGAAATCCGAACACCGGGTTTCTCTGAATCGGGCCATTGAGCTGCTGGGGATCGGCCACCTGCTCGAACGCGCACCCGGCACCCTGTCAGGCGGCGAACGGCAGCGGGTCGCAATTGCCCGGGCCGTGGCGGTCAGCCCCCGGCTGCTGCTGATGGACGAGCCGCTGGCAGCACTGGATCCGAGCCGCAAACAGGAAATTCTGCCTTATATCCGGTCGCTGCATCAGGAACTGGAGATTCCGGTCATCTTCGTCAGCCATGCTCCCGACGAGGTGGCGCGGCTGGCAAACCATCTTGTCCTGCTGGAAGCAGGCCGTGTCGTGGCGACCGGCGACATTCAGACCATGTTGACGCGCCTCGACATGCCCCTCGCTCACGACAGCGATGCGGCAGCCATCATCGAAGCAGTGGTGACAGGGCATGACGAAAACTATCACCTGACGCACCTGGATTTCAGCGGTGGCCGGATGACCGTCACAGGAAATGCCATGCGAACCGGAGATCGGGTCAGGTTGCAGATCGCAGCCCGCGATGTCAGCCTGACGCTGGAACGCCAGTCCGATACCAGCATCCTCAATATTTTCCCGGCTACGGTCGATGCCATCATCGACGAAGGATCTGCCCAGGTCACGGTACGATTGCTCGCCGGCGATGTCCCGCTGCTGTCCCGGATTACCAAAAAGTCTGCTGCCGAGCTGGGCCTGGAACCCGGGAAGCCGGTATATGCGCAGGCGAAGAGCGTCGCCCTGCTGACCTGATACCAGAGACAGCCGGGGTTCTTTTCACAGCGCCCATCATCCCTGGCGCCCATCATCCTTGAGGACAAATATGAATTTCAAACTCACTCTTGTCATCCTTATCGCCGGGCTGAACAGCTGGGTATGTCACGCCGGCACCGGCAAGGAGAAGCAGGCCGACGTTTTGATGCTGGCCTTGCCGGCGAGCGCCTACCTGCTGACGCTGAACGAACGGGACAAACAGGGAACATGGGCGCTGACAAAATCACTGGGCCTGACAGCTGCCGCTACACTCGCGCTGAACTCGATCGTCGACAAGGATTCACCGAACGGCAGCAGCAACGATGCATTCCCGTCAGGACACGCGGCAATCGCCTTCAGCTCGGCAGCATTCATACAAAAACGCTACGGCTCGCGACCGGGAATACCCGCATACCTGGTCGCCTCTTATGTCGGCTGGCTGCGTGTCGAAACCGACGATCATGACAGCGCCGATGTCATCGCCGGTGCGGCTGTCGGCATCATCTCCTCATACCTGCTGACCAGGGCCTTCGATGACAAGGTGCGCGCAGCGGCATGGGCCGATGACAAGTCTGCGGGACTGCAGGTTCAGGTTCGATGGTGAACGGATCGCGGCGCAAAGCCGCTCGTGAAGCGGTTATCTAACCGAGACGCCTGATTCCTACTGCCTGACGGATCTCCGCCAGCAAGGGGGTTGCCACTTCGCGGGCCCTTTCAGCACCGCTGAGCAAAACGGACTCGATATGATCGGGCGCAGCGATCAGCCGGTTGTATTCTTCCCGGGCCTCGCACAGATGAGCATCGATGTATTCGAACAGCTCCTGTTTCAGCTCTCCCCAACCGATTCCACCGGCATAACGCCGCCGCATCGCCTCGACCTCCGGCTCTGTGGCAAAGGCCTGGTAGATCTCAAACAATGTACAGCCTTCCGTTTCTTTTGGCTCACCCGGCTCGAGAGAGTTTGTCTTGATCTTCATGATCAGTTTGCGCAGCCGTTTGGCCGGTGCGAACAACGGGATCGTATTGTTGTAGCTCTTGCTCATCTTGCGCCCGTCAAGACCTGACAGCACGGCGGTGTTTTCTCCTATGACCGCTTCGGGCACCACGAGGATCTCGCCAAAATGATGATTGAACCGCTGGGCAATATCCCGGGCCATCTCCACATGCTGCTGCTGATCCTTGCCGACCGGAACCTTGTTGGCCCGAAACATCAGGATATCGGCAGCCATCAATACCGGGTAACAGAACAGGGCCATGGTAATCCCCTGGTCGGGGTCTCTCGAGCCTGCCAGCTCGTTCGCAGCCACTGCTGCCTTGTAGGCATGTGCACGATTCATCAGCCCCTTGGCAGTCACTGAATTCAGAATCCAGGTGAACTCCGGGATTTCAGGAATATCGGACTGACGATAGAACACGGCCGTTTTGGTATCGAGCCCCAGCGCCAGCCAGGTTGCCGCCTGTTCGAGACTGGACTGCTGCAAACCGTCCGGATCGGTGTTTTTGACCAGCGCATGGTAGTCGGCCATAAAATAGTAGCCATCGACATCGCTGCGCCGGCTGGCCTCCACGGCGGGGCGGATCGCGCCCACATAGTTACCCAGATGCGGAGTTCCGGTGGTCGTGATTCCGGTCAGTACTACCTGTTTGCTCATGGATCATTCAGCCGTTGCGGGTGCGCGGGCTATTCTAATGATATTTGTGGCAATCGGGCCAGTGGGTTGTTGAAATCGGGCAATCAGGGGCACGGCATTGACTCTGACCCCGGTGTTGGCCGGGAAACCGCGCAGCGCGCTAGTATCCCGCTGCGTGACCATCCTTGCGCGACTCGGAAGCGCCGATATACACCTTGTGTTGCTCATCCCACATGATGGCCTGGTAACCGCCGTAGATGCCCGGCCGTCGTCCCAGGCGATGGCCGCGGGCCTCCAGCGTGCGCTCCGTTTCGGGCGGGAAACCGGTTTCGAGAAAAAGTTTGCCACCATCCCGCATCCGTTCCCCGGTCGGCTGGCTGGAACCGGCATGGTGAATTCTGGGCGCATCGCCTGCTTCCTGCAGGTTCATGTCAAAGTCGATCAGATTCATCATGATCTGCACATGACCCTGGGGCTGCATCGACCCGCCCATCACACCGAAACTCAGATAGCGGTAGCCATCGCGCGTCACGAAGGCCGGGATAATGGTGTGAAACGGCCGTTTGCCGGGCGCGTAGACATTGGGATGCCCGGGCTCGAGACTGAACAGCTCACCTCGATCCTGCAGCACGAAACCCAGCTCACCGGGCGTAATACCCGACCCCATACCCCGGTAATTGCTCTGGATCAGCGACACCATGTTGCCGTCGGCATCGGCCACCGTCAGGTAGACGGTATCGCCGGTTTCCAGCGCCGGGTTGCCGGTGGGATAGGAAGCGGCCGCCCGTTCAGTATCCAGCAGCTTCCGGCGCGTCGCTGCATATTCCTTCGAAATCAGCTCGGCAACGGGGAGGTCGCCGAAGTCGGGGTCGGCATAAAACCGGGCACGGTCTTCATAAGCCAGTTTCTTCGCCTCGACAAAAGTATGAATATGGTCCGCGCTGCCAAAGCCCATCTTGCGCAAATCGAACGACTCCAGAATATTCAGTATCTGCAGTGCCGCGATACCCTGACCGTTGGGGGGCAGTTCCCAGAGTGTATATCCACGGTAGTCGGTCCCCAGCGGCTCCACCCATTCCGAGCGGTGCGCGGCCAGGTCGGCCGCGGTCAGAAACCCGCCGTGCTGCTCCATGTGGTCCGCAATCTCTTTGGCGATCGAGCCCCGGTAGAAGACTTCCCTGCCCTCTGCCGCGATGCGGCTGTAGGTTCTTGCCAGCCGCGGGTTTTTGAATATCTCGCCTTTGGCGGGCGCCCTGCCGCCGGGCATGAAGGTTTCGGCAAACCCCGCGTAAGCTTTCAGCACCTGCGCATTACGTGCCCAGCCGTTGGCAATGACTTCGGAGAGCGGAAAGCCGTCTCGGGCATAGTCGATGGCAGGCTGCAGAATCTCCGCCATCGGCAAACGCCCGAACCGGTCATGCAGTTCGAACCAGCCGTCCACGGCTCCCGGCACGGATACCGGCAGAACGCCGTGGGACGGAATCTTTTTCATGCCCTCGTCGAGAAAATACTGCAGCGTCAACGACCGGGGTGACCGTCCGCTGGCATTCAGGCCCCACAGGCGCCGCGATTTCTCCTCCCAGACGATGGCGAAAAGATCACCGCCGATGCCCGCTCCGGTGGGCTCCATCAGCCCGAGTGCGGCATTGGCCGCGATTGCTGCATCAACAGCGCTGCCGCCGCGTTTTAATATGTCGATGGCGATCTGTGTCGCCAGTGGCTGGCTGGTCGCCGCCATGCCATGTGCGGCAATCACCTCGGACCGTGTGGCGAAGGTTTCGCCAACACTGCGATCAGCTCCATCTACCATAGGCACTCCAACCAGCAGGGGTAACAGCACGATCAGGACTTTGAATCGGTGGTTCGTCATGCAGCGAATATCCCACCTATCGACCGGCACCGCAATGTGCAGCCGCGGACCGCAGGCACGGGGTGGAAAAACAGCCCGGGGAAACAGCTTGAAAATCCTGCAGCACACCAGAACCAACGTCCCTTAAAGCGGCCCGATACTGCTATATTGGGCCCAATGATGCTTCCCGATCAACAGCTGGAAACGACTTACCCGGAGCACCTGAAAACGCTGCAAAGGCGCTACGATGAAGCACTGGAACTCGCCGGTTTCTCGAGTATCGCCGTCGGCAGCGGAATTGGCAGAAACTGGTTCCTGGACGATCACGGCCCTCCCTACAAAGCGGATCCGCACTTCGTCCAGTGGGTGCCGTTGCTGCAGCATCCGGGGTCCTGCGTACTCTACAACCGGGGACGGCAGCCTGTGCTGATTGTGTATCAGCCGGACGACTACTGGCATGAATCGCCGCCACTCCCGGAAGGCGGCTGGCTGGATGCGTTCGATCTTCGCGTGATCGCCAGCCCGGGCGCGTTGATGGACCACATGCCCGATCATCATGACCAGCTGGTATTGCTGGGTGACACCGATCAGTGGCCGACCATGTTGCAGGCCGCTCACCAGAATCCCCGCGACATTCTTAACTACCTGCACTACTACCAGGCCATCAAGACCGAATACGAAGTGCACTGCATCCGCGCGGCAACGGCCCGAACCGTCACGGCGCATCGGGCCGCCGAACAGGCCTTTCGCACCGGCGCATCCGAATACGAAATACTGCTGTGTTTTCTGGCGGCCGGAAAAAGTACTGAATCGGAGCTTCCCTATCACGCAATCATTGCCACCAATGAACACGCTGCGACGCTGCATTACCAAGGGCGGCAGCGAGAATCCACGCAGTGTCACAGTCTGCTGATCGATGCCGCCTGTTCGTGGAACGGTTATGCCAGCGATGTTACCCGCAGCTGGACAGCAAAAGACAGTGAATTTACCGCAATGATCGGCGACCTCGACAACGTACAACAATCGATTTGCGCTGCAGTGAAACCCGGCCTGCCTTTCGCCGATCTCCACTCACAGGCACATGCCATGATTGCGGAACTGCTTCAGCGCTGGGACCTGGTGACCCTGGATACGGCCACATTACTCGATGAGAAAGTCACGGATGTGTTTTTTCCTCATGGACTCGGCCACTTTCTCGGCCTGATGGTCCACGATGCCGGCGGATCGATCTCCGATATCCACGGTACTGCCATCGCGAAGCCCGACCGGTATCCGAACCTGCGCCTGACCAGAACGCTGGAAGCCGGCAATGTTTTGACTATCGAGCCGGGAGTTTATTTCATCGATACGCTGTTATCCGGCCTCCGGCAATCTTCGCTGTCCGACCGGGTCAACTGGAAAAAGATCGAACGCCTGAAAAAATTCGGGGGCATACGAATAGAAGACAATCTGCTGGTCAGTCCGTCGGGCTCGGAGAACCTCACCCGCCACGCATTTGACACCGGCGACCGGGAGCAGGCTCGTTCTCCCGAAGCTTCAAGCCCGAGGCTGTAAGCCCAAAACTTAAGAAACTTAAGAAACTGTACACCGGCACCAACTACTGTTCGAATTCAGCACGCCTGATCAACGCACGCCGCTCAAGAAAATCCAGTCGGTCCTTGTTCAGCGCCTTACGCGCAACTGCTTCCGTACCCAGTTCCATGGTCAGGTCGGTGGCCCGCTCATACTGCGGCCAGCGCGGGCGCCCGTCGCCGTTAGGGTCGCCGGTTTTTGCAAAGCTGATCCAGTAGCCGCGCAGCAGATCGCCCCAGGCAAAATCCCGCTCCGTCAGCGCGACATTTTTCGGCCGCTGAAATTCGGGGTGATCCCTGACATTGCCGAATATGAACGGGATCTCCATGCCATGTGCAGCGCCGGGGACTTCTCCGCGCAGGTTCTCCTGCACGTAGGTCACATGGTAAAGCCAGGCCGGCGAAGACACCTTATCCATCTGTGCGGCGAGATAACGGGTCGAAACCAGGAACATATCGCCGAACCATTGCTGGGAGACGCCGATCCGGGTCCATTGATCGTCGTAAATGGACAGGTCCTCATCTGACAGGCCTTCCAGAAAACCGGTGGCCAGAAACCATTTGCCAATCAGCGGAATACCGGCGATCTGGTTCCATTCCCAACTGTTGGAACCGGCCAGATAGGGGACATCGTGCTGCCTGCCCTGCTCGAAAACCTTGACGATGTCCTGCGGGATCAGGCGACCGTCCACAGACGGGTTAAAAGTGATCTGCAGGCCTTTCTGGTAAGCCAGGATATCATCGACTGGCAGGGCCCGCAGAGCAGCGGCGATTTCGTCGTCCGAGCCATCGATCTCGAAATGCGCCGCAAAATCGACGCCGATATCCTCGGAGGAAGGCCCGAGCGGACCGGGAATACCCTTGGTGAAAGCCTGCCGGCTGCGATCGAGCGCCACGGCGCTGCCCTGGGCGATGGCGCGGGCAAACAGTCCCTTTGACTGCGGCGTCACCATCAGTGCATTGACGGACACGCCCCCTGCGGAATGCCCAAAAATGGTGACCTTGCCGGGATCGCCGCCGAACGCCCGGATATTGCGCTGCACCCACTGCAGTGCTGCGATCTGGTCCATCAGGCCGTAGTTCACCAGCAGCTCGTCCGCCTGGCTGCGCGTCATCGCCGGGTGGGCAAACCGGCCGAGAAAACCGATCCGGTAATTGATGGTCACCAGTACCACGCCTTCCCTGGCCAGAATCGCACCATCGTAAACAGGATAGGAACCGGACCCGAGTTTCATGTTGCCACCGTGGATATACACCATGACCGGCAACGGGCCGTCGCGATCAAGCGGCGTCCAGATGTTGAGCGTCAGGCAATCCTCGTTAACGCCTGCAGTGGCGAAGTGATCCTGCAATTCCCGGGAGTAGGACTCCCTGATATTCTGCGGACAGATAAAACCGAAGCGCTCCGCTGTTCTGGTCCCGTCCCAGCCGGACGGCGGCAGCGGTGGGCGCCAACGCAGTGCCCCCACCGGAGCTGCAGCATAGGGAATGCCCCGATAAACGGCCACGCCATCGTCAGTCACTCCGGATAACGTGCCCTGTTCGATTCTGACGGTGGTTTCGGCAGCGGCAATACTGTCGGTCGCCGTCATCAGCCCGACCACCAGATAAAGTGAAACTGCGATCGATCGATAGTGTTTTGCTGTGTACATCATTCCCTCCTGCTGCTGCATCCGACGCCCTGGACAATAGCGTTACGAATCGTTACCCGGTTCTACAAACTGCAGCTGAACCCCGGCGGTGGTCCGGCTGTCGAGATCGATCAGCCGCCAGTCATCGAGGCCGTCGCGAATGCCGCCGTCGAACTGCCCGGAACCGAGACGCTCGATCTGCTGTTCGATGGAGTCGACTTCCAGGGACAGCAGGAAAAACCCCTCGCCATGCGTTTCCAGATACTTTGCCGGCACGGTGCCGCTCCGTGTGGGCTGCACCAGAACCAGCCAGCTGTCGCACAACCTGAAACGGGCGATATCCACACCGCGGCGCTCGAGTCGTTCCCGGGAAGTAACCGGCATTCCCAGCACCCGCTCATAGGACCGGATCGATGCTTCGAGATCCCGCACGATAAAATTTACATGGTGTATACGCCGAACCATAGCCACCTCCTTTACGCTTTTGCCGGAGCAACCGCACTTTGGTCAAGCCACAACACGCATTCGGTTTATACTCAGGCTGTTCCTGCGGCATCATGAAGGAGGGCATCATGCCATCTCACCGAACAAGAAACACTGTGCAAACACGATCGACAGCCGGCTTGCTGGCAATCGCGCTGGCCATCCCCATGGCCATCCCCCTGGCCATCATCCCCGTGGCAAACGCCTTCGCAGCGGCGGATGAGGCAATGGATGAGATCGTCGTGACCGTACGGCAACGCTCCGAGTCCATAAAGGATGTACCGGGCGCCATTACCGTGTTGACTGCGGAGCAGATCGAAGCCTCCGGTATTCAGCGTGCAGAGGATTTCATCTATATGACGCCTGGCGTAACCATCGTCAATTCCGCCGAAGTGGCGGATACCCAGGTCAACATTCGCGGAATCAACGGCTCCCGGGATGCACAGAACAGCTATGCCCTGATTATCGACGGTATCCTGATGACCGACCCCGCTGCACTGAATCGCGAATATGCCGATCTCCAGCAAATCGAGATCCTCAAGGGCCCGCAGGGCGCCCTGTACGGACGCAATGCTGCAGCCGGCGCCATCGTCATCACCACGGCCAGGCCCGGCGAACAACTGGGCGGGGAAATAAAGGCCAGCGTTGCCCAGGATTCAACCTACCTGGTCTCCGCCTCGATCAGCGGGCCGGCCAGCGATCAGCTCGGCTGGAGCCTGCACGCCGACTACCGGAGTACCGACGGCTTCTACCAAAACGTGTTTCTCGGTACCGATGACACGATGGATCAGTTCGAAAGCTGGAACGTCTCCGGCCGGCTGGTCTGGGAACCGTCGGATACACTGACAATTGATACCAAGCTGCGCTACGGTGAGGTCGATGCAGCATCGATCACTTTCAACTCGGTATTCAATATCCCCGGCTTCCCCGCCATCATCGAAAGCTTCGGGTTCCCGCCGGAATTCGCCGCTGCCGGCTTCGAAGACGTCAATGACCATCCGTTTCAGTTCAACCCGAACATCAATTCGTTCAACAACCAGGAAGCACTGGAGCTATCGGTCAAAGCGGATAAGGATCTTGGCTGGGCGGATCTGACCAGCTGGCTGCTGTACAGCAATATCGACAATGACCTGGGTTCGGACGGTACCAGCGGTGCATTCGGCTTTTTCTTCCAGGAATCCCTGTGCCGATCCACGACCAATGACATTGCACTGTCCGGATTCCAGTTGGGCGCCCCGCAGGCCCTTGCACCCGAAGCGTTCGGCGGCCCGAATGCTTCCATTTTCGGCGCCTATACGCCGACTACCTGTGACGGCACGCAGTACCAGCTTCGCAACCAGGAGGATATTTCCTTCGAGGTTCGCCTCGCCTCGAAGGACGACCAGCAGCTTCGCTGGCTGGCCGGTTTCTACTACCTGAATATCGACAGGGAAGTCGGTGTGAACCTGGGTATCGACCGTGGCCAGGGCATCATCAGAAGCCTGTTCACGACCAACCCGGCCAATCCGACCGAGCAGCTGGTGCACGATAATTTCGACACGGATGTCTACGCGGTATTCGGCCAGCTCGCCTACGATGTCACCGACGACGTTGAACTGGCTCTGGCATTGCGCTACGACCGGGAAGAACGCAAGGTTCAGAACCTGGTGCCGGCCGGCGCCACGACGCAATGGATCGTCTGTACCCCCGGCGATCCTTTTACCGGCGGCGATCCGATCAACCCGGGTCTGTGCCCGGGCATCAATCCCGGCGGCGTCATTGCCGATAAAAACAAGACATTCAGTGAACTCCAGCCGAAGCTGTCGCTCACCTGGGACGCACTCGATAACCTGACTGCTTTTGCCAGCATCGGTGTCGGGTTCAAGAGTGGCGGGTTCAACAACCAGGGTGCCGCTGCAACCGTGGATCTGTTTATCAACGAACCCCTGATTACCGGTCCCGGCGCACCGTTTCCTTCCTTCGCGCCCGTCGGGATCCAGGATCAGTTCGATAAAGAGACCTCGACCTCCTATGAGCTGGGCTTCAAGTCCGATTTCGCAGATGGCCGCGTGCGGCTGGAAGCGGCTTACTACAATGTCGACGTAGAGGACATGCAGTTCTTCGAGTTCCTCGTAGGCTCCTTCGGCCTGCTGCGCGTTGTATCGAATATCGATGAGGTCAATATCAGCGGCGTCGAGGCATCGATTTCCTGGGCAACGACCGACTGGCTGGATCTTTATGCCGGCGCCAACTTCATCGACAGTGAAATAAAGAAAAATACGGCCCGGCCGGATACCATCGGCAATGAATCGCCCTACACGCCGGAATACACGCTCAATCTCGGCGGCAGGGTGGCACTCCCGGTCACCAGAACCTGGAATTTCATCGCCAGTGTCGATGTATCGGCCGTTGGCAAAACCTGGTTCCATGTCGTCCAGGACAATAACCGGAGGCCGACCACTTTTTTCCTCGAAAGCGATATGTCCGTCGCTCAGCGCGACAGCTATACGCTTGTCAATGCACGGGCGGGTATTGCCAACGACAACTGGTCGCTCACGGTATTTGCCAGAAATCTTTTCGATCAGGACTACCTGGAAGAGGTGATCCCGGCCCCCGAATTCGGCGGCTCTTTTACGCACCCCGGTACCCAGCGCAGGATCGGGGCCGAAGCAGTCTATCGGTTCTAGCCGGAAAGCTGCCGGTGCCGCCCGGCACCGGCAGCTTTGCCCGGCCACTTTTTTAAGGCTTTCAGGCTATTAGATAAGGCAGCCAATATCATCATTTGGTACATTGGTGAGTCGGAGTCATGCGGGATATCGGAATTGAAAAACACCAGCAACAGCCAGCGCACTATCGCTCTGACAGGCCTGTTACTTCTGGCCACTTTCACGCTGGCCGGTTGCGGACAGGAGAACAAGGGAAACACTCCGGGTAAGCGATTCGGACCGCCGGGTGCGGTCAAGGTTATTGCGGCACAGGTACAGGCAGACTCTTTCACCGATCGTTTTACGGCGCTTGGCAATGCCAGGGCAAACGAGTCGGTAGAGCTGGTCTCGAGAGTCACCAATATCGTGACGGAAATTGCCTTTGAGGACGGCCAGAAGGTTGCCAAGGGCGATCTGCTGGTGGCACTGGACAGCAAGGAACTTCGTGCCGACTATGCCGTTGCCCAGGCCTCGCTGCAAAAAGTCCGCAGCAAATACCTGAGAAGCAGGACACTGGGCAAGACCCGGGTCGTTTCCGAGGCCGAGCTCGAAGAGCTGGATGCCGAAGTGAAAATGGCCCAGGCGCAGCTTCGTGCCGCCGAGGTAAGACTCGAAAACAGTTTTATCAGGGCGCCGTTTGCCGGTGTTGTCGGTCTCAGGCGCATCAGTCCGGGTGACCTGGTCGGCCCTACGACCATTATTACCACACTGGATGATATCTCCACGATCAAGCTCGAATTTGCCGTTCCGGAAATTCTGCTGGCCAATCTCAAGCCGGGGCTGCCGGTATCTGCCAGGAGTGTAGTCTACAAAGAGCGCGTGTTTTCCGGAGTCATCAGCGACATAGACTCAAGAGTCGATCCGGTTACACGGTCGGTGAATGTCATCGCGCGCATTCCGAACGACGACGGCCTGCTAAAACCCGGCATGTTCCTGACCGTAGAGATCGAGAAACACCGGGAATCGGTGCTGTTGATTCCGGAGGCTGCTTTGGTGCCCCGGCAGGGACGGCAGTACGTATTCGTGATCGAGAACGGCAAGGCGGTCAGCCGCACTGTCGAGATCGGCAGTCGGGCGCCGGGCCTGGCCGAGGTACGCAGTGGACTCAAAGAAGGCGACACCATCGTGGTCGAGGGCACGATGCGCGTCCGGGACGGCGTGCCGGTGAGCATAGTCGACGAATTTGAGGGTCGCTGACATGCTGATCTCCGATGTCTCGGTTCGGCGCCCGGTATTTGCTACCGTTATCAGCCTGGTGCTGGTCATCCTGGGTGTGCTGGCGCTGGGAAGCCTGCCGATCAGGGAGTACCCGCTGGTCGAACCCTCGGTGATATCCGTATCCACGACCTACCGGGGTGCATCGAGCGACATCATCGAACGGCGTGTTACCCAGGTGATCGAGGATGAAATCGCCGGCATCGCCGGTGTGGAAAAACTGACCTCATCGAGCAAGGATGAGATCTCGACCATCAATATCGAATTCAGCCTGGACCGCGATCCGGATGGCGCCGCCAATGACGTTCGCGAGCGGATCTCAAGAATACTGGGGCGCTTGCCCGAAGAAGCGGATACGCCGCGGATATCGAAGCAGAGCTCGGAGATGGACGCATCGATGTATGTGGATGTGGCCAGCGACACCCGATCGATCATGGAACTGACCGACTATGCCGAGCGCAACCTGGTGGACCGCCTTTCTGTAATCAATGGTGTCGGGACCATTCGGCTGATCGGCGGCCAGCGCATGGCAATGCGAATCTGGATCGACAGCGATGCCCTGGCCGCTCGCTGGCTGACGGTTCAGGATGTCGAGGATGCCCTGCGGCGCGAAAACGTGGAACTGCCGGCCGGACGAATCGAGTCGACGGACCGTGAATTCACATTGCGAACGGATACCGGGCTGCGAACGGTCGATGACTTCCGCAGCCTGGTCATTGCGCGTAACGACGAGAACCTGGTGATTCGCCTGGGCGATGTGGCGACACTGCGTATCGAACCGGAAAGTGCCCGGCGTTTTTCCCGTTCGAACGGCATTCCGAATATTACCCTGGCCGTTATTCCACAATCCCAGGCCAATATTCTCGCCGTCAATACCGGCATCACCGCAGAGCTGGGCGCACTGACAACCCTGGTTCCCGATGACATCACGATCAGCATCAATATCGATTACTCTGTATTCATCCGTGAATCGATGCGCGAGGTGCTGACAGCGCTGGGCATTTCGCTCGCGCTGGTCCTGGTGGTGATTTTTCTCTTCCTGGGAACCTTCAGGGCGACACTCATTCCCGCGGTGACCATACCCATCTCGCTGATCGCTTCGGGCATCGTCATGGCGTACATGGGGTACTCGATCAATACCCTGACGCTGCTCGGCATGGTGCTGGGAATCGGCCTGGTGGTCGATGATGCCATCGTGGTACTGGAAAATATCGTCAGGCGGATGGAACAGGGCCAGCCTCCTCTGCTGGCCGCCATCGATGGCAGCCGGGAAATCGGTTTTGCGGTCATAGCGACCACCGTTGTGCTGATCGCCGTGTTTATTCCCATGTCGTTCATGCCCGGCAAAGTAGGCCGGCTGTTCGGGGAATTCGGAATCTCCCTGGCTGCCGCCGTGGGCTTCTCCAGCCTGGTCGCACTGACACTGGTCCCGATGCTGGCTTCGAAATTCTTCACCGGCGGAATAGGGGAAAAACGGCTGGCGGTACTGGTCAACCGGTTTCTCGACTGGCTGATCGCGGGATACCGGAAAATCCTGCTGGCCACGGTCGTCCGCCCGTGGATAGCAGTCGTCCTGCTGGCCGGTATCACCGGCGCCGGTGCATGGCTGTTCAGCACGCTCCCGACCGAGCATGCGCCGACCGAGGATCGCGGTGTCATCGCCATGTTGATGACTGCTCCGGAGGGCGCCACGCCGAATTACATGGACCGGCAGATACGGAAGATCGAAAACGCACTGATGCATCACGTCACCGATGGACACGCAACCCGTGTAGTCGTGCGGTCCGGCGGGTTCGGAGAGGGCGGAGACGTCAACACGGGTTTTGGCTACATGCCGCTGGTGCCGTGGAAAGACCGCGACAAATCGGCCATGGAAATCGCCTCGCAAATGCGCCGCGAAGTAGGCGAGATTCCCGGGCTGTTCGTCTTTGTGGTGCTACCGGCATCGCTGGGAATCCGCGTGACCGCACAGCCTCTGCAGATCGTGCTGGGCGGAACGAATTACGACGAACTCGTCGACTGGCAAAATCGCATCATTGGCCGGGTGAGAGAGAACCCGAACATCATTCGCATGCGTTCGGACTATTCAGAGAGAAAACCGAAAATTAAAGTCGCCATTGACAGGAACCGGGCTTCTGACCTTGGCATTTCACTGTCATCGGTGGGCCGCACGCTGGAAACGATGCTTGGCTCGCGGATTGTCACGACCTTCATTGACCGCGGAGAGGAATACAACGTCCTGATTCAGGCTGAACCGTCAGACCGCTCGACTGTCGCTGATCTGCAGAATATTTACGTTCGGTCGCAAAGTACCGGGCAGCTCATTCCACTGGCCAACCTGGTCGAGCTCGAAGAAAGCGCCGGGCCGATAGAACTCAAGCGGTTCAACCGGCTTCGCTCGGTGAAACTGTCTGCAGCCCTGGCCCCCGGGTATTCTCTCGGAGCTGCCATCGATTATATGCAGGAGCTCATCGCCGAGGAACTCCCGGAGGGGGTTAGTATCGGCTATGACGGCGAATCGCGTGAATTCACCCGATCCGGTGATTCAATCTACTTTACTTTTGTACTCGCACTGGTGATCGCATTCCTGGTACTGGCGGCACAGTTCGAAAGCTTCCGCCATCCGCTGATTATCATGTTTACCATCCCCATGGCGATATTCGGCGGTTTGATCGGTCTGAAGCTGCTGGATTCGTCGATCAACGTATTCAGCCAGATCGGCGCAATCATGCTGATCGGGCTGGCGGCGAAAAACGGCATTCTGATCGTGGAGTTTGCCAATCAGCTGCGGGATCGCGGGGTCGAGTTCATCGAGGCAATCGTATCCGCAGCCACGACACGGTTCAGGCCGGTTGTCATGACGAGTCTTTGTACCGCAGGCGGTGCCGTACCGTTGATACTGGCGTTCGGTGCAGGTGCCGAGGCGCGTCGTACACTGGGCGCGGTGGTGTTCTTCGGCGTTACCGTTTCAGTCGTGCTGACCCTGTTCCTGATACCGTCTTTTTACGCACTGATGGCTCGCAGCACAAAGTCGCCGGAACACGTGACGCGGATGGTTGCAAAACTGAAAGAAGCCGTAGAAAACAAATAGCAGCAGGTTAATGCCCGTTACCGGGGAGGCCACAGCCCATATCACTGCACAGACAGGGGGTACTGAACCCTGCTAATAACTTAAGAAACTTAAGAAACTGTACACCGGCACCAGTTACTGCTCCGGCTGATCCAGAAGCTGCACCAGGGCCATTTGTGCGGCATCGCCGGCGCGGTGGCCCATTCTCAGAATTCTCAGGTAGCCGCCCGGACGTTCCTTGAACCGCGGGCCGAGCTCGTCGAACAGCTTGCCTACCGAGGTCTTGTCACGCAACCGGTCGAATGCAAGGCGGCGGTGGGCGACACCGTCCTCCTTGGCCAGGGTGATCAAAGGCTCAACGACGCGCCGCAACTCCTTTGCCTTTGGCAAAGTTGTCTTGATCGTCTCGTGAAGAATCAGCGATGCGGCCATGTTTCTGTACATGGCTTTGCGGTGACTGCTGTTTCTGCCCAGCTTACGGCCGGATTTTCTATGTCGCATGGTAGGCGTTCCTGATAATTATGCGGCCTGATCGTCAGACTGAGCCAGACTTGGGGGCGGCCAGTTTTCAACCCGCATGCCCAATGAAAGGCCGTGACTTTCCAGAACCTCTTTGATCTCTGTCAGCGATTTCTTGCCGAGATTGGGCGTGCGCAGCAGCTCTACTTCGGTGCGATGAATCAGATCGCCGATATAGTTGATGTTCTCCGCCTTGAGGCAGTTTGCAGACCTGACGGTTAACTCGAGTTCATCGACGGCACGCAGTAACATCGGCTCGATATGGGAATCGGCCGATGCCGCATCCGCATCGTCCTGACCATGCAGGTCGACGAAGACATCCAGCTGATCCTTTAGAATGGAGCCCGCACGACGAATCGCATCTTCCGGATCGATGGTCCCGTTGGTCTCGATTTCAACGATCAGTTTGTCGAGGTTGGTACGCTGCTCGACGCGAGCGGCCTCTACTTTATAGCTTACCCGCTCGACGGGGCTGAATGAAGCATCCAGCTGCAGCCGGCCAATGTTGCCGGTATGCTCATCGAGATTGATTCTCTGCGTAGCCGGCCGGTAACCGCGGCCCCGCTCTACGGTCAACACCATCTTGAGCTCGCCCGCACTGGTCAGGTTCGCGATCAGATGGTCCGGATTCACAATCTCTATATCGTGATCGGTGGCAATATCGGCCGCTACGACCGGGCCGGGCCCCTTCTTTGACAGGGTAACTTCCGCACGGTCGCGACCATGCATCCTGATCGCCACTGCCTTGAGATTCAGGAGAATTTCAACGACGTCTTCCTGAACACCCTCAATGCTGGTGTATTCGTGCAAGACACCGTCAATATCCGCCTCGACAATGGCGGCACCCGGCATGCTGGAAAGCAGTATGCGTCGCAGTGCATTCCCCAGCGTGTGGCCAAACCCCCGCTCGAAAGGTTCGATAATCACCCGGGCGTTGGTATCGCTGTCCGACTGTACCCGTACGGTACGTGGTTTTAAAAAATCTGAATATGAATCCTGCATTTCGGCAGTTGCCCCCTGATTATTTGGAGTAAAGCTCAACGACAAGGTTTTCGTTGATGTCCGGAAGAATATCCTCGCGCTCGGGGAGCGCCTTCAGGACGCCTGTCATCTTCTTCTCATCAACCTCAACCCAATCCGGAAGACCCACCTGGCTGGATATTTCCAAAGCACTCTGGATACGCGTCTGTTTTCTGGCCTTTTCCCGAATCGCGACGGTATCTCCAGCCGACATTTGATAGGAAGGAATATTGACCACTTTGGCATTAACAAGCACAGCCTTGTGGCTCACGAGCTGGCGAGCCTCGGCCCGGGTAGACGCGAAACCCATTCGATACACCGTATTATCGAGCCGGCCTTCCAGCAATCGCAGCAGGTTCTCGCCGGTCGACCCCTTGAGCCGTGCAGACTTCTTGTAGTAGAGCCGGAACTGCTTCTCGAGCACACCGTACATACGGCGCAGCTTCTGCTTCTCACGAAGCTGCAGGCCATAGTCCGACATACGCCCACGCCGTTGCCCCTGGGTAGAACCCGGCAGGGTCTCCAGTTTGCACTTGGCATCCAGCGGCCGGACGCCACTCTTGAGAAAAAG
This sequence comes from Gammaproteobacteria bacterium, assembly GCA_024276095.1. GTDB lineage: Bacteria > Pseudomonadota > Gammaproteobacteria > Steroidobacterales > JAJRUG01. The sequence continues at coordinate 1,208 of JAJRXW010000008.1, read as the reverse complement.
ATCCGTGCCTTCGCGGCGGGATAACTTACAACTTGGTCCCAAATATCTGGCCATTCATCGCACCTCAAACACGTCGTTTCTTGGGAGGCCTGCACCCGTTATGGGGAATAGGTGTGACATCCTCAATATTGGTAATCTTGAATCCGATCGAATTCAGGGATCGAACTGCCGATTCCCGTCCGGGCCCCGGCCCACGAACCCGCACTTCGAGATTCTGAACACCGAAGTCCTGAGCCACCTTGCCGGCCCGTTCCGCTGCGATCTGTGCAGCAAACGGAGTACTCTTTCGGGAACCGCGGAACCCGCAGCCACCGGCGGTCGCCCATGACAGGGCATTCCCCTGCCGGTCGGTAATCGTGATAATCGTATTATTGAAAGACGCATGGATATGGGCAATGCCCTCTACAACATGCTTTTTTACTTTCTTGCCTGACTTAGTCTGTGCCATATGATGCTACCGGTTAACTATTTCCTGATCGGACGCCGCGGACCCTTGCGCGTTCGAGCATTGGTCCGTGTACGTTGCCCGTGTACCGGCAGCCCGCGCCGGTGTCGAATACCTCTATAGCAGCCCAGGTCCATGAGGCGCTTGATATTCAGCGAGAATTCCCGCCGCAGGTCGCCTTCGACCACATAGGTGGCAACACCGGCCCTGAGTTTTTCCACTTCGGGCTCGGTCAGATCCTTCACCTTGACATCAGGCGCCACACCGGCCTGCTCGCAGGCAGTAGCCGCAAGATGCGGCCCTACGCCGTAGATCTCCTGCAAAGCAATGACCACATGCTTGTGTGTCGATATGTTTATTCCCGCGATTCGCGCCATTGTGCGATCTCCACTCCTGTACCTGTCGGTTTAGCCCTGCCGCTGCTTATGCCGTGGATCGGTGCAAATCACACGAATCACTCTTTTGCGGCGAATAATCTTGCAGTTCCTGCAAATCTTTTTTACTGAAGCTCTAACTTTCATCTCTTTACTCCAAAATCACCTGGCGTCCCCTGCCTCACCGGACACCCCGCCGGGCGTTCTACCGAATATTTCCTGCTCCGCCATAGCCTTTGAGGTTGGCCTTCTTGAGCAATCCGTCGTACTGGTGCGACATCATGTGCGCCTGTAACTGGGCCATAAAGTCCATCGTAACCACCACGATAATCAGCAGGGAAGTACCACCGAAGTAGAACGGCACCTGCCAGTAGAGAATCATGAATTCC
>JAJRXW010000044.1 GCA_024276095.1 Gammaproteobacteria bacterium | reverse complement strand
TCACCCATACCACGCATCCCGAGTCCAAGGCGCTGTGGCAGGCAGTCATGGATGAAGGGCAGGCAATTTTCGAAGCCGCCGGTGCACAGGAAGTCTGGACCGGGCCCCAGGCTCCGATGCATATCATGGGCGGAACGATCATGGGTGAGGATCCGGGAGCTTCGGTCACCAACAGCTATGGACAGACCCATGATGTGCCCAACCTGGTGGTTGCCGGCCCCGGCCTGTTCCCGACCAGTGGCGGCGTCAATCCAACCTATACCGTCCACGCACTGGCAATACGTACCGCCGGGCACCTGCTGGACGTCTGGGACGAACGGTTCGCCTAGGCCGGCAGCCGCCCATACGGTTGTAGCCTGCCTGCAACAGTTAGGTGCGCGGCGCCACCGGTACGTGGACACATCCGGAAGAAGTCCGTTGCCCCGCATGGCGACTTGCTAAATTGTCAAATGATATGCCCCTTTTATCAAAAGGACCGGTGCTGATATGTTGTAAATTCAGCAACAAAGGGCTCTGTCATAATCGCCGACTGCTTTCAACAACGTCATGGGGGAAAGATAATGAAAAGTCCGGGCTACCGCAGGTATCGACTGTTTTCACACCATCTCGCTTCTGATCGTGCCGCTCGTTCATCACGGCAATCGGGGTCGCCCCTGTCCCGTCCGGCAGCTGTCGCGACCATTGCGGCACTGGGCCTGGCCACCGGCATCAGCCATGCGCAGGTGCTCGATGAAGTGATCGTGACTGCCCAGAAACGCGAGCAAAGCGTTCAGGATGTCGGCATTTCCATCAATGCCTTTACCGGGGACCAGATGAAAGCGCTGGGCGTTCAGGACAGCTTCGACATCGCCACCTTCGCCCCGGGTGTCCATATCAGCGGCAACCTGGCCGGCCAGAACACCCAGTTCAGCATTCGCGGCGTGACGCAAAATGACTTCAATGACATCATCGAAGCACCCAACGCCGTTTATATCGACGAAACCTATATTCCCATCGCCCAGGGACAGACTTTCGGCGTATTCGATATCGAACGGGTGGAAATCCTGAAAGGGCCCCAGGGCACACTGTTCGGCCGGAATGCCACCGGCGGCATGGTGCAGTACATCAGCCGGAAACCCAATATGGAGGAAGTCGAAGGCTATATCGATACCAGCTTCGGCATCTACGACTCGGACGCCAATGCCAACGAGTACCGTGTCGAGGCGGCAGTCAGCGGGCCTCTCGGCGACAATACCGGGGGGCGCATTGCGGTTTTGTACAACCAGCGTGACGGCTACCTGGACAACATCTATCCATTTGGCGAATTCGGCGCCGGATCGATCGGCGCCAGCACCAGCAATTCTCCCGGCCCGGGTGCCGGTGCCGACATGGGTGACGATGACACCATTGCGCTGCGCGGCATACTGCAGTTTGAGCCCAGCGATCGCCTGGCATTCACCTTTTCGGTGAACTACGCGAGCACGGAAGTCGCCACCGGACCTTACCAGTCGAAACCGACGATCGGTGTTTATGACGGATCCGGGCCGGTGCCCGGCGGAGCATTCCCCGGCGAACTGGTCAATGTGATCGATGTAGCGCCCGGAGAAACGCGGCGCAGCATCTGTGCCGACGGCACCGATTGCGGATCGGATCAGGACAACAACGGCCAGCCGGATGACTTTGTCAACAATGCCACGGGTGCACCGCCACCGGACGGGCTGGCGGATCTCGGCAGAATCGGCGCCGGCGGCGATTTCTTCGGTTACATCGATCCAGACGGCGAGGACTTTACGACCTCCGGTGACTTTGCCTTCGCAGACCAGGGCTCGATCGACACCTATGGTTTGACCGGCCGGATCGAGTGGGCGATCTCGGACAGCGTTTCGCTGACCTCGATCACCGACTTCAAGGATTTTGAGAAACTGCTGTTCATCGATGTGGATTCCGCACCCGTGAACCAGTCCGCAAACTATGCCGGCGTTGATGCCACCAGCTTCACGCAGGAACTGCGCCTGAACGGCGAGAGCGACATCATTCGCTGGGTTGCCGGCGTCTATTATCTCAACATCGACACCGATTCGGACAATGGTCTGAAGTTTCCCGTCAACGGTCTTGTTCCGGGCGCCTTCTCCGGCATCCCCGGAGATCCGTTCGACCTGGGCTCCGATGCTCAGCTGGAGACGAATTCCTACTCGGTATTCGGCCAACTGGAAAGAGATCTCACCGACCAGCTGACGTTTATCATCGGCGGACGGTTGATTCGTGAAGAAAAAGACTACCGCTTCACCCAAAGCCTCTATCCCACACAGGATTCAAACCAGATACACCAGGGTACGCCGATCCTGATCGGCCCTGATTTCAGCAGCGGCGTGCCGGCGGCGTTCACCGACAGCACCAGTGACAATCTCTGGGCCGGCAAAATTCAGCTCGACTGGCGGCCGAACGACGACCTGCTGCTGTATGCCGGAATCAACCGGGGCGTCAAGGCCGGCAGCTTCAATGCGCAGCTGGCCGGTGGCCTGCCGGTACCCACCAGCGCCATCCCCTACGGTGAAGAAGAACTGCTGTCCTATGAAGTCGGCTTCAAATCCAGCTTCAGCGACGGGCGAACCCGGCTGAACGGTTCGGTCTTCTACTACGACTACAACGACTATCAGGCCTTCCTGTTCACCGGCGTGGGCGGCGTTGTGATCAATGCCGACGCCAATACCCTCGGCGCGGAACTCGAAGTGCAAAGCTCGCCGATCGACGGGCTGGATGTAATGCTCAGCCTTTCGGTATTCGACGCGACCGTGGAAGATGTCCCGTTCCGGGTCGATGGCCCGATCAGCAAGGATGTCGACCCGGTCTATGCACCGGAAATTCAGATTGCCGGGCTGGCCCGATACGAGTGGCCCATCGCCAGTGGCATGTTGTCCATACAGGGCGATTTCAGCTATTCGGACCAGTTCTACTACAACCTGCGGAACTTCGACGCCGACAAGTACGACAGCTATGTACTGGTCAATGCCAGCTTCGGCTGGACCAGCGCCGATGAGAACTGGTATGTCGGCCTCAGCCTGCGAAACCTCACCGACGAGAGAGCCGGCATCCAGGGCTTCGACCTGGCCACCCTGTGCGGCTGTAACGAGATCTCTTTCCGGGCCCCGCGTCAGTACCTGGTCAACGCCAAATACCAGTTCTGAGGCAGATTCAGGCCCGCCAACCGACAGCGAACGCGCCATCCGGCGCGTTCGCTTTTTTTATGCCCGCAGCAATGGAAACAGGGTGACAAACCCGAATTCCGGCGTATCATTCAGACTGATTTCGGCTCACCGAAATCATCAAATCAGCCGCTCGTTTCGCCCGTTCGGATACGAAAATTCGTGGTACGCTCAGCGAGCAGTGGCTTATTTGTCCGTTCAGCCGATC
>JAJRXW010000043.1 GCA_024276095.1 Gammaproteobacteria bacterium | reverse complement strand
GCACAGTCGCTTACCGAGGATTGTTCAGAAGTGCCTGAACACTTCGCAAAGCCGATGTATCAGCTTGGGTACGATTGACTGAGCGAGTGTGAAAACCCTTATGGACAAAGGGTTTGCAAGGGTGGTGGTGCCCAGGAGAGGACTTGAACCTCCACGGGGTTTCCCCCACTGGCACCTGAAGCCAGCGCGTCTACCAATTCCGCCACCTGGGCAAAGATCTGAATACTCGCGGAGCCTGAAGATCCCCGCAGACCAATGAGTCGCGCGACTTTAATGGCAAGTCTGTATGCTTGTCAACGCAATATCCGTTGTGCTAATGAAGTCACCATGTCCAGACGAAGAAAATCCACGGCCGCAACCGGCCCAAGCTACCGCCATCCCGTACCCGATGCGCGCGTGATTACCCAGGTGCTGGAGAGCGCCGGCGTGCCCATGACGCTCGAAGCCCTGACGGCAGCGCTCGATGTCAAAGGTCCGAAAGCCGCCAGGGCACTGCAGGAGCGGCTCAGGAAAATGGCGGCATCCGGCCGGCTGCTGGTTAATCGCAGCGGCGAATACTGTCTGCTCGAGAAAATCGGGGCTGTGACCGGCATCGTATCGGCGCACCGCGACGGTTTCGGGTTTCTGTTGCCGGAAGACGGTACGGCGGATGTCTATCTGCCTTTTCAGGAGATGCGATCGTTGTTGCACGGCGACCGGGTGGCGGTGCGCGTCGACGGGCATGGCCGCGGCGGCAGGCGTTCCGGAACGGTGGTCGAGATCCTGGAGCGTGGCAAGCACTCGGTGGTCGGCACTTATCAGCGCGATCACGGGATAGGCTACGTTGTCGAGACGGGCCGCTCACCACACCATTTCCTGGTACCGGATCACCAGCGCGCCGGCGCTCAGCCGGGCCAGCTGGTCAAGCTGGAAATTACCGAGTATCCGGGCGCCAGAAAAGAAGCCCAGGGAAAAATCGTGCGCCTGTTGGGGAACCTGGATGATCCGGGCATGGCCACGGAAGTCGCTATCGAGCTGTTTGAGTTGCCCGTGGCCTGGAATTCCGGCGCGCGCAAGCTGGCCGGAAGTCTCGGGGATCGTGTCAGCCCTGCCGACAAAAAGGGTCGAACGGATCTTCGCGATACACCGCTGGTAACCATCGATGGCGAGGACGCCCGGGATTTCGATGACGCGGTTTTCGCCGAGCCGGTCGAGGATGGCTGGCGGCTGCTGGTCGCCATCGCCGATGTGTCCCACTATGTCAATCCGGGCGATGCGCTGGATACCGAGGCGGTGAGGCGGGGTACCTCGGTCTATTTTCCGGACCGGGTCGTGCCGATGTTGCCCGAATCGCTGTCCAACGGGCTGTGCTCGCTCAAGCCGGATGTCGATCGCCTGTGTGTAGTGTGCGAAATGCACGTCACCGGGCAGGGCAAGGTGAGTCGATCGAAGTTTTACAAGGCGGTCATGCGATCAAAAGCAAGACTGACCTACACACAGGTCAATAATGCCCATGAAGGCCATGGACGTCCCGGGAAAAAGATCGGGCAGCTGCGCCCGCAGCTCGATGCACTTTATGCCGTTTACCGTGCACTGGAGCGTGCGCGCCACAAGCGTGGCGCTCTTGACCTGGAACTGCCGGAAACCAGGATCAGCCTCGACGACAAGGGCAGGATAGAAACGATCGCGCCTTTGCTGCGCAACGACGCACACCGGTTGATCGAGGAGTGCATGATTGCCGCCAATGTAGAGGCCGCGAAGTACCTGAAACATCATCGGCTGCCGACCCTGTACAGAGTGCATCCCGCACCCGAGCAGGAACGGTTCGAAGAACTTCGGCTGCTGCTTCAGGCGCTGGGAATCAAAGTTGCGGCGCAGACACAGAGTAACCCCCGCCAGCTCAACAAGGTTCTGCGTGAGCTTCGGGGTCGCCCGGATTTTCAGATCATGGCGGTCGCTGTGCTGCGCAGTATGTCCCGGGCGCTCTACCAGCCGAAAAACGAAGGACATTTCGGACTGGCATTGAGCCACTATGCCCACTTTACATCGCCGATCCGGCGCTACCCGGATCTCCTGGTGCATCGCGGTTTGAGCCACCTGATCGAGGGCGGCAAGCCCGGCGCTTTTCGCTACGATATGGCGGCAATGGAATCACTGGGCCTTTCCTGTTCGTCGCACGAGCGTCGGGCGGACGATGCGACACGGCACGTCGAGGCACGCTATAAATGTATCTATATTCAAAACCATGTCGGCGATGTCCTGCCGGGCGTCGTCACCGGCGTCACCCCTTTTGGCCTGTTCGTGACCATCAGCGATCTGTACGTCGAAGGGCTGGTTCATGTGACCTCGTTGCGTAACGATTACTACCATACCGAACACGGCGGGCTGCGCCTGACAGGCGAACGGACCGGGGCGAGTTTTGGCCTGGGGGACGTGGTGCGGGTTCGCGTGATGCGGGTGAATGTCGATGAGGCGCGCATCGATCTGACCATAGAGATGCCGGAGGATTCGAACACGGAATCGCGGGGGCGCCAGCGCCGGTCGCGGCGGGGTGCGCGCCGGCGGGCAGGGCGGTGAACAACCGGACCAGGCGGCTGGTTTACGGCATTCAGGCGGTCAGCCGGCTGTTGCATATGGGTGCCGCCCATCTCGAATGTGTGTATTTGCAGCAGGACCTGGGGAAAACACGTCTGGGCCGCATCATGCCGTTGCTGGAATCCTGTTCCGTGAAGGTGATTGGCTGCAGCGCGAGCGACCTGGAGCGCAAGACAGGCACACCGAAACATCAGGGGGTTGCGGCGGTAACCTGTACGGCACCGGTCATGAACGAACGTCAGGCGAAGGAGTACCTGGGAAACCTGACACAGCCGCTGATCCTGGTGCTCGACGGTATTGAGGATCCTCGTAACTTCGGGGCCTGCCTGAGAACCGCAGATGCGGCCGGTGTGGATCTCGTCGTGCTGGGACGAAGCCGGACTGTTTCGATAACACCGGTGGTCAGCAAGGTTGCGGTCGGTGCTGCCGAGGTTCAGCCGATTGCCGAGGTAGGGAACCTGGCGAGGTTTCTGGCGTACCTTCAGGATATCGGTGTCTGGGTGGTGGGAACGGACGAAGCGGGCGATAAGCTTCTGTTCGATGCAGATCTGACCGGATCGCTCGCGATTGTGATGGGGGCGGAGGGTCAGGGCCTGCGGAGGCTGACAAAGGAACGCTGCGATTTCCTGGTCCGCCTGCCGATGCAGGGCGTGGTCGAGAGCCTGAATATCAGCGTCGCGGCGGGGATATGTCTATACGAATGTCTCAGGCAGCGCTCGGCGTAAATCTGGAGGAATCGGTAGTTCCGATCAGGACCCGGTCTGTGGCAAAGCTGGAAAGGCGGCCAGTCCCCGAGGACAGGGGGCGGGTACCCTTTCCGGCGGATGGCTCCCTGCGGTCCGCTTTATTCCGCCTCCAAGAGTCCCCGCCCCCTGTCCTCTGACATCGGTGGTTGAGTTCGCCTTTCCGGATAGCCCCCTTGCGGTCCGTATTTATTCCCCCTCCAGGGGCAACCAGCACGCTTCCTCAGAAATCGGCGGTCTGTTCCGTATTTCGGGAAGCATGAATCGGACACCCTTGTGACTGGCTCCGGCTTTTGCGCTTGCTTCGTTCGGGGTGCTCCGGTAGGATGCGCGATCCTGACCGGCCGCCAGCGGCCGGCGGGAAAACTCCTTGCTGCATCAAATAGTTGGGCAGCAAAACCACAGGGAGAACACAATGAGACACTACGAAATCGTATTTCTGGTCCATCCGGATCAGAGTGAACAGGTCCCCGCCATGCTCGAGCGTTACAAGGGCATGATTACCACGGGCGGCGGGCAAATCCACCGGGTTGAAGATTGGGGTCGGCGGCAGCTGGCTCACACGATTGCCAAGGTCCACAAGGCGCACTACATCCTGATGAACATCGAGTGTGGCCAGGAGACGCTCGATGAGCTGCTGGCAGCCTTTAAATTCAACGATGCGGTACTGCGCCAGCTGGTGATTCGGCGTGATGAGGCGATTACGGAACCTTCGCTGCTGGCCAAGTCAGTAGAGGAAGAAGCCGTTGAAAAACCGGCACAGGAAAGCGCGGAGGCCGGGCGAAACGATCGGGACGAGCCGGTTGCAGCCGCTGATGAT
>JAJRXW010000042.1 GCA_024276095.1 Gammaproteobacteria bacterium | reverse complement strand
CGCGGCGGTGACTGCCGAAGAACTGCCCCTGCCCGCGGGGGAAGACGTTATTGGCGTGCAGAAGTCATTCCGTACCCGCCACGAAGATACTTTCTCGGAACTGGCGCGTACCTATAAGCTGGGCTATGAAGAAATGATCAGTGCCAACCCCGGTGTGGACCCATGGCTGCCGGGGGAGGGGACCCTGATTACCCTGCCGCTGAATTTCATTTTGCCGCAGGGACAGCGCGACGGGCTGTTGATCAATATTGCCGAATATCGAATGTACTATTTCACCAGTAAAAACGGCCAGCCGATGGTATCTACTTTTCCGATCAGTATCGGTCGCATGGACTGGTCGACCCCGCTGGGCAGATCGTCCGTCGTCAGCAAGGTGACCCAGCCGGCATGGTACCCGCCGGCATCGGTTCGGGAAGAGTATGCAGCCGAAGGAAGGTCCCTTGCCAGGATTGTTCCGCCGGGTCCCGATAATCCATTGGGCGAGTATGCGATGCGCCTGAGCATCCCCGGTTACCTGATTCACGGCACCAACCGGCCCGCAGGTGTCGGGATGCAGGTTACTCATGGCTGTATCAGGATGTATCCGGAAGATATCCGCTGGCTGTTCCCGAAAGTAGCGGTCAATACGCCTGTCCGGATCGTTAATCAGCCTTATAAATTTGGCTGGAAGGGTGACAAACTGTACCTCGAAGTGCATCCACCGCTGGAAGGCGATGACGAGATACACGAGCAGGGCATGACGGCGGTCACGGAACAGTATGTCAAGGCGACCCGGGAACGACAGGCCAAAGTCGACTGGCAGCGAATTACTGAAGTTTTTGAAGCAAAACTCGGTATCCCGGTTCTTGTGGGTACCGCTGCTCATACGAATGTGGAATCGGACCACGCGTCCTGATTTTCGACGCATCGTTGTCGGCCATCCATGGCCTTCGCGATGTTAATCCATCCCTGGATGTCGCATCGCTCCCGGCCGTCCATGGCCTTCGCGATGTTAATCCATCCCTGGATGTCAAAAAAAAGCCGCAGCGGGTGCTGCGGCTTTTAATTCACTGCAGGTAAGCCTTATTTGGCTTGGCTGCGCTGGAACATGCGATCAATCTTCTCGTTGGTCGCATCACAACAGGACTGGCTCTTGTTGGCGGCGTTCAGCGCCTGATTGGCTGTGCTCTGCGCGCTCGAAGCCATTTGACGCGCCTCGGTAGCAGCTGCGCTGGCAGCATCGGAGGCAGACCGCGCGGCCGCATGGTCGCTGTTCATCTGGTCTACTTTGGCGTTCAGTGCATCAATCTGGCTCTGTAACCCTGATGCGCAACCTGTGCCCATCATCAGTACGAGCGCAATCACGCTTCCCTTGATCACAGTCTGAAGTTTCATGTTCATGTAAGCGTCCTCAATTGGAAATTGTCTGGTAAAAAGATCTTTTAAAAACCAGGTGTAGTCATGCCCTGACCTCCCTAAGCTGCGTAATGATGACCGAATCCAATGGCAATCGCAATCAGTTCCGGCCTGATAGGGGTATCTACCTAGCCTGTTCTGTGTCGGTATTAGCTGCCGGTGCCGGCCGGTTGCCCGATTGAGGATGCCACTTCCACTTGCATCCTCAATCGGGCAACCGGCCGGCACCGCTACAGCGCCAGGAGGGTATCGCGGCGAGGAGGTTTTACTTGCAGAATAAAACAGACTGGATATAATCACAGTACTGTACAAATTTATAGTCGAGATATGCCATGGATGCACTGACCCCCCGCCAGACCGAAATTCTTACGTTTATTCAGGACTTTATCGAGGAAGCCGGCATGCCGCCCACGCGTGCGGAAATTGCCCGGAAGCTGGGTTTCCGCTCGGTCAATGCGGCCGAAGATCATTTGCGGGCCCTGCAGCGCAAGGGCGCACTGGAACTGATTCCCGGTACTTCCCGGGGAATTCAGCTCAAGGATTCCCTGCGGGATCAGCTGGGCCTGCCGCTGATCGGCAGGGTCGCTGCCGGTAGTCCGATTCTGGCTGAAGAGCATATCGAGGGACGTTACCGGATTGATACGTCCTTGTTTGATCCGCGCCCTCACTATCTGTTGCGGGTTGAAGGGATGAGCATGAAGGATGTCGGCATTCTCGATGGTGACCTGGTTGCCGTTCACCGGACACCGGAGGTGCGCAGCGGGCAGATTATCGTGGCGCGGCTGGAAGATGAGGTGACGGTCAAACGCTATCGTCAGGAAGGGTCCATGGTCTGGTTGATGCCGGAAAACAGTGATTTTTCTCCAATCAAGGTCGATCTCAACGAACAGGCGATGGTGATAGAAGGCGTAGTGGTGGGGTTGCTGCGTAATGGTATGCCCCGTATCCATTAGCAGAAAAGACCGGCTTCGGCAGTTATTGAAAAACCCTCGCATCTGGAGGGCAGGAACGAGACCAGACAGCCCATGTCATACATTGCCCACGGGGTTTCCGGGGCTGGACCGGGTGTTGGCGGGAGGATGGCCGACAGGTGTGTTGACCGAGTTACTCGTTGACACCTATGGCGTTGGTGAACTGGAAGTATTGATGCCGGCGCTCGGGCTGCTCGGTAACGGTCGCAATAAGGAACAGCCGGGAACCGGGCAATGGATCGCCTGGGTGTCACCGCCGTATATTCCCTATGCTCCCGCCCTGAATCGTCATGGAGTCAACATTGCCCGGTTATTGTTGCTCCATTCACAAAGTCATCAGGATGCCTTATGGGCAATGGAGCAATCGGTGCAATCGGGTGTGTGTGCCGCGGTATTGGGCTGGACGCCGGCAGCCGACGAAGGCGCGTTACGCCGCTTGCAGCTGGCTGCAGAGGAACAAAACTGCTGGGTCGTCGTTTTTCGACCGGCTCGTTGTCGTCACCAGCGTTCTCCGGCCGCATTGCGTATCCATTTGCAGGCCGGTCAGCCCGGTCGCATTGACCTGGGTATTTTCAAAAATTACGGCGGACGACCGCACACCGTCGAACTCAAGAGAAGCGGCACTAAGCCGAATGCACAAGCCGTTCATTGAATTTAAATGCCCCGATCTGCAAAACAACAGTCCCTGCTTTTTGAGCAGGTTTCCTCGTCGCCGGCGCAGCCGGATACCGGCGTTATTTCTACCGGTCGTCCGGAGAGACAGGAGAGGCCGGAGCGACATGAGTTTGCCGGCGATTCCAGCCGCTTGTGGTTATGCCTGTTTTTTCAGCAGTTGCCATTGGAGGTATTGTCCGGGAGAGCAGACGCTCCCCGGGCGGTTCTGACCGGGCGGCCAAAACAAAACCGGATACTGGTCTGTAACCCGGCAGCAGCCCATTTGGGCGTGCACCCGGGAATGGCGGTGAATGCTGCCCTGGCGCTGGCGCCCGGACTGAATCTGCATGACCGGGAGCCCCGGCTGGAACAAACCTGCCTGCGGCGACTGGCGAACCGGGCGATCCGGTTTACGCCGGTGATCAGTATTGCCTCATGCGGCGCCCTGCTGCTGGAGATTCGCTCCAGCCTGAAGCTGTTCGGTGGCCCGCAGTGTCTTGCAGAGGCAGCGGTCAGCGATATATCTGCGCGCGGCCATCGGGTGACTGCAGCCTGCGCGCCGACGGTACTGGCCGCCTTGTGGCTGGCCCGTAGCGGTCGGGCAATTACGCTGCTGCATTCGCATCAGCTGGCAAAGGGGCTGGCTTCCCTGCCGGTGTCATGCCTGGGATGGCCGGAGAAAACCTGCAGGAAGCTTCGCAGGATGGGGATCGGAACCTTGGGGGAATGTATTCGCCTGCCCAGAGATGGCTTGGCCCGCAGACTGGGGCCGCAAAGACTCAGGGAACTGGACCAGGGGTATGGCAAACAACCGGAGGTTCCCGCGCTTTACCGGTTTCCCGCGTATTTCAATGAGCTGCTGGATTTACCGGCAGAGACCGCTGATCGTGGGCTTTTGCTGCAGGCACTACAGGTTTTGCTGCAGCGTCTGGACACATATCTCGGCCGCCGCCAGGCGGGTACCCGGTTGTTATGGGTTCATTTTAATCACCACAAACAGGTCGCTACCGCGCTGCGTGTCGGCCTGGTCGCCCCGTGCAAAGATGTAGAAAGAATTTCAGGTTTATTCCATATCTATATGGAATCATTAGAAATTAACTTTCAGGTAGTTTCTGTGTCATTGCGGGCAGATGTGGTGCCTGGCTGTGCGGTATCCGGGCGGGATCTGCTGGGCCAGCGTCCTTCCGGTAACGATGCGCAGTCATCGGGCAGCCCCGAATTGCTGGAGCGATTACGGGCGCGCCTGGGTACGGAAGCAGTACAGGGTATCGGCATGGTGGCCGGGCATCGTCCTGAACTGGCCTGGAGAATCGAAAGCGAGCCGGAAAAAGTATCCGCTGTGAATGGGGTCACCGGAAAAGCGGGGCCTCACCCGGAGGCCGGCCGGCCATTGTGGCTGTTTGGAGAGCCTCTGCGACTGGCCTCAGTCGATGGGGAACCTGTCTATCAGGGGGCCCTGCAGTTCGAAAGCGGGCCGGAGCGAATCGAAACCGGCTGGTGGGATGGTGGAGAGATTCGCCGGGACTATTACATCGCCTCCAACCGCCACCGCATGCGTTTATGGGTTTTCCGCGATCATCGCGATGCCGGCTGGTACCTGCATGGACTGTTTGGCTGATTTCCATGGCGGGATCGGCGGGCACTGACTGCGGGTATCAGGACGGGCGGCCAGGCGCCGGGGTTTTTTTACCGGCCTATGCGGAACTGCATTGCATCAGTAATTTTACTTTCCTGCGGGGTGCATCGCATCCCGGGGAACTCGTCAGGCGTGCTGCGGCGCTGGGTTATGAAGCACTGGCATTGACCGATGAATGCTCCGTGGCCGGGATTGTACGTGCTCATGTTGCCGCCAGGGATCACAATATCCGGCTGATTATCGGCAGTGAATTTCACCTGGCAGATGGCCTGCATGTGGTGCTGCTGGTGGTCAATCGCCGTGGTTACGGTCAGCTCTGCGAGCTGATTACCAGGGGCCGGCGGGCGGCAAAAAAAGGCGAGTACCGGCTGAACCGGGACGATCTCAGGGCCACTGTCGATGACTGCCTGGTGTTGTGGATTCCCGGCAGGTATTCGAATGACGAAACCATGATGCAGGATGGCCATTTCCTGTCTGCCGTTTTTCCCGGCCGCAGCTGGATCGCTGCAGAACAGCTGTTTGACGGTGCAGATGCGATTCGACTCGAACGCATTCTCCGGCTGGGGCGCATCGCCGGGTTGCCGGTTGTTGCGGCAGGCGATGTACACATGCATGTGCGCAGCCGCCGCGTGGTTCAGGATACGGTCACAGCGATCCGGCTGCGGACACCGCTGGAACAGAACGGCGGTGTGCTTTATCCCAATGGTGAGCGGCATCTTCGCAGCCGTGGCAGGCTCGCAGCGATTTATCCGCCCGCTTTATTGCAGGAGTCTGTGGCCATTGCCCGGCGTACCGGGTTTTCGCTGAACGAGTTGCGGTATGAATATCCCGAAGAGCTGGTGCCGCCGGGGCAAACCCCCGGCAGCTGCCTGCGCGCGCTGACCGAGGAGGGCATCAGGTGCCGCTGGCCCGATGGTGTTGCGGCAAATGTCCGTGCGACCATCGAGCACGAGCTGCAGCTGATTGCAGCGCTTGGTTACGAACCCTATTTCCTGACGGTCCACGATATCGTACGTTTCGCGCGCAGTCGCAATATTCTCTGTCAGGGCAGGGGGTCTGCAGCCAACTCGGCAGTGTGTTTTTGTCTCGGCATCACCGAAGTGGATCCGGCACGAATGTCGATGCTGGTTGAACGGTTTATTTCCAAGGAACGCAACGAACCGCCGGATATCGATGTGGATTTCGAGCATGAGCGCCGCGAAGAGATCATCCAGTACATTTACGGCAAATACGGCAGGTATCGTGCAGCACTGACCGCAACGGTGATCAGCTATCGGCCGCGCAGTGCGATACGGGACGTGGCCAGGGCCCTGGGTCTGAGCGAACTGCAGGCGGACGGTCTGGCGCGCTCCATGCAGTGGTGGGATGGCCAGGAGATTGGCGAAGAGCGGGTAGTCGAGGCAGGTCTCGATCCCGACAATCCGGTGATTCGGCGGCTGGTTTACCTGGTCGGGGAGTTGACGGGTTTTCCCAGGCACCTGTCGCAGCATGTCGGCGGGTTTCTGATTTCACAGGGGCCTTTGTCACAGCTGGTACCGGTGGAAAATGCCGCCATGGAGGGCAGAACGGTGATCCAGTGGGACAAGGATGACCTGGATGAACTGGGCCTGCTCAAGGTCGATGTGCTGGGCCTGGGCATGTTATCGGTGATCCGGCGCAGCTTCGATCTGATCCGTGCCTGGTACGGCAGGCAGATGAGCCTGGCATCGGTGCCGGCGGAAGACCCGCAGGTGTATGACATGATCTGCCGGGCCGATACCATCGGCGTATTCCAGATCGAGTCCCGGGCGCAAATGAGCATGCTGCCCAGACTGAAGCCCCGGTGTTATTACGACCTGGTGATCGAAGTTGCCATTGTCCGGCCCGGCCCGATACAGGGCGAGATGCTGCATCCCTATTTGCGCCGGCGCAGTGGCAAAGAACCCGTGACTTATCCCAGCGCAGCGGTCAGAAAAGTACTGGAGCGAACTCTCGGGATTCCGATTTTTCAGGAGCAGGTGATGCAGCTGGCAGTCGTCGCCGCGGGGTTTACGCCGGGTGAGGCGGATCGGCTACGGCGTGCCATGGCGGCATGGAAACGCAAAGGCGGCCTGGAACCCTTCGAGCAGCGACTGATCGCGGGGATGGATCAACGCGGCTATCCGGTCGAATTTGCCCGGCAGATTTTCAGGCAGATAAAGGGTTTTGGCGAATACGGCTTTCCTGAATCTCATGCGGCCAGCTTTTCGTTACTGGTCTATGTTTCTGCCTGGCTGAAATGCCATGAGCCCGCTGTTTTTACCTGCGCACTGCTGAACAGCCAGCCCATGGGGTTTTATTCCGTCTCTCAGCTGGTGCAATGTGCCCGCCGGCATGGGGTAGAGGTGCGGTGCGTGGACGTCAATTACAGCGCCTGGGACTGTACGCTGGAAGCATCCGGAGATAATACGCCTGCGTTGCGCCTCGGAATGCGAATGGTGAAAGGTTTGTCGCAGCAGGGTGCGCAACGGCTGGCTGAGGCCCGGCAACAACGTCCGTTCAGCAGTATTCAGGATGTATATCTGCGCACCGGTCTTGGAGAAAAAGATCGCGAAGCGCTGGCAGGCGCCGATGCCCTGGCCCGGATCTGTGGCGATCGTTACCAGGCAGCGTGGCAGGTGGCGGGCATCGAGGAGCCGATGCCATTGTTCCCCGCCATGGAAATTCCTGAAGGGGTGCCGTTATTGAATACGCCTGCGGAAGGCCAGGATATCGTTTCCGACTACAATACCGTCGGGCTGACCCTCAGGCGTCATCCTGTGGCATTACTGCGCGAACGCCTTGCCAGGCATCGCGTCGTCACGGCCGAGCAGGTTCGGCATTTCCCGAACGACCGGCTGGTTCACGTTGCCGGACTGGTGATTACCCGTCAGCGTCCCGGCAGTGCCGCCGGCGTGGTGTTTGTCACGCTGGAGGATGAAACCGGCCATATCAATCTTGTTGTCTGGGAGCGGCTCGTCAGCCGCCAGCGGCGTGTTTTGCTGGAAGCGGCATTGATGGGGGTGTGGGGCAGGCTGCAACAGCAGGATGGCGTAACGCACATCATTGCCAGTCGCCTGGAGGATTACAGTGCGATGCTGGGGAATCTCGTTTCGAGAAGCCGGGATTTTCGATGAAGGCCGTATCGGTATACGTGCCGGTATGGATCAGGCTCTAGCTGTCCAACTGGAATTCATCAAAGACATCCGCCTCTTGTGCAGCTCTTCTGCGCTCGAGCATATCGTCCAGGCGTTGCCTTGCAGTGCGCCCGTGGCAGCCGCCTTTTTGGCTTCTTCCATTACCTCGGCCTCGAACTCGGCGACCAGTTCATCGATGTCGATTTCCACTGAAGAGCCACCGACATTATCGGTGCTCTGGGTTGCACTGCCGTTTATGTCAGCGGATGTTTCTGCAGGTTTCTCGATGACCGTTTCTGTTTCGGCGCTCACCGGCTGCCCCTTGACCTGATCAGTATGAATACTCATAAAAAGACCTCCGTTACACGGATCAGTAATCTTTATGTTCAATAGAAATCGCAGGATCCTTATACAACGTGTTTTGAAATTTTGGCAATAGTCGCGGTATGAATTCGTGAACCAGGTCGCATTTGCGCCCGGATACCGATCCAAAGTGCGGTTTGAAGGAGAATTGCAGGAACAGCGACAGGCCTGTTGCCGGTGGTTCGGTTTCATCTGCCGGGGTGGCCGGCCTGACCGTCAGGCCGGGAAAAACAGGTCTTTCCCTATCTCACCAGCTCATTCAGTTCGAAAATCGGCAGCAGGATTGCCAGTACGATTGTCAGTACCACCGCACCCATGCCGACGATCATGGCCGGTTCCAGGATGCCCAGCAAAGCGACAATCAGGCCGTCGACTTCCCGCTCCTGGTTGCTGGCTGCCCTGTCGAGCATTGCCTCGAGTTCTCCGCTGGCCTCGCCACTGGTGATCAGGTGGATGCAAAGCGGGGGGAAGTGGCCGCTTGCCGCCAGCGATTTGCCGATCGCGGCGCCTTCGCGGATTTGCGTCGCGGCATCTTCAATGGCGATGCGCATGGGAATGTTGGTGACAACGGCAGCTGAAATACGCAAAGCATCTAGTACCGGCACACCGCTGCCGCTGAGAATGCTCAGAGTTCTCGTGAAGCGTGCAGTATTGATGCCCCGCACGAGTCGCCCGACAACCGGCAGGCGCAGCATCAGCCGGTGGGCGCTTTGCTTCGGGCCGGGCTGTTTGAGAATGCGCCGTGCGGCATATGTGCCCGCGGCAATTCCGATGAGCAGCAGCCACCAGCTGTTGCGCATGAAATCGCTCACCGAAATCAGCATTTGCGTCAGTCCCGGCAGTTCGCTGCCGGTACTGGAAAATACCCCGACTACCTTGGGTACTACGTAGACCAGCATTCCGCTGACAATCAGGATGGCGAGTACGGTTAATACCGCCGGATAGATCATGGCATTGAGAACTTTCTGCTGCAGCTCCTGCCGGTTTTCCGTGTAATCGGCAAGGCGCTCGAGTACCGTATCCAGATGTCCTGTTTGCTCGCCGGCAGCGACGGTTGCCCGGTACAGCTCGGGGAAGGCTTTGGGGAAATCTGCCAGGCCGTCTGCGAGCGTATGTCCCTCCATTACCTTGGCGCGAACGCCGAGCACGATACTCTTGACCCGCGGTTTTTCGCTTTGCTCACCGATGGCCTGCAGGGCTTGGTCCAGCGGCATGCCGGCATGAACCAGGGTTGCCAGCTGCCGGGTAAAAAGGGACAGGTCGGGGGTGGACAAAGATGTGCGAAGAGAAAACCCTGTCTGCCGTGTCGCTTCTTTTTTGGCGATCTCCGTGACCGTCAGCGGCAACAGCTGACGATCACGAAGCAGCTGCCGTACCTGTCGCGGCGTGTCGCCTTCAATGACGCCTTTTTTGTCTTTGCCATTGGCATCGACCGCAGTGTATTCGAATGCACCCATTGAATATTCTGACTAGTCGGATTGTGTGACGCGCAGAATTTCCTCCAGCGAGGTTTCGCCGGCGAGCACTTTCCTGCGTCCATCTTCGCGAATACTGAGGGAGTGTTTGCGTGCGCATTCCTCCAGTTCCTGCTCACTGCCGCCATCGTGAATCATGGTCCGCATCTCGTCGTCGATTGCGATCAGCTCGTACAGCCCGGTTCTGCCGCGATAGCCGGTATCGGTTCCCGTGCCGCGATCGTCGGCCCGGTACAGGGTAGGGGGATCGGCAGGATCGACACCCAGCGTGCGGCACTCGTATTCCGAGGCGACATAGGCCTGTTTCGTATCGGGGTCGAGTACCCGTACCAGGCGCTGTGCGAGGACGCCGATCAGGCTTTAAGACAGCAAAAAAGGCTCAATGCCCATGTCCCGGAGCCGGGTTACGGCGCCGACCGCGGTGTTGGTATGCAGTGTCGACATGACCAGGTGGCCGGTCAGGCTGGCCTGGACAGCGATTTCGGCGGTTTCCAGGTCGCGTATCTCGCCGACCATGACCACGTCGGGGTCCTGGCGAAGAATCGCCCGCAGGCCCCGCGCAAATGTCATTTCGACCTTGGTATTGACCTGCGACTGGCCGATGCCGTCGATGTAGTACTCGATAGGGTCTTCGACAGTCATGATGTTGCGGGTGTTGTCGTTGATGCGCTCGAGTGCCGCATACAAAGTAGTCGTTTTTCCCGAACCGGTCGGCCCGGTTACCAGGATGATTCCATGGGGCTTGTGGATCAGCTCGTCGATCACGTCCTGCTGCCCTGGCTCCATGCCCAGGTGTTTGAGTTCCAGCCGGCCGGCATGCTTGTCGAGCAGTCGCAGGACCACCCGCTCGCCGTGCCCCGATGGCATGGTCGAGACCCGGATATCCACCGCGCGCCCGGCTATTCGCAGTGAAATACGGCCATCCTGCGGCAGCCGTTTCTCGGCAATATCCAGCTGCGACATGACCTTGATCCGGGAGACGATCAGTGGTGCGACCGCACGCCGGGACTGCAGTACTTCCCGCAGGATGCCATCGATCCGAAAGCGCACAACCAGCCGGTTTTCAAACGGCTCGATGTGTACATCCGAAGCATTTTCCTTGACCGCCGAAGTCAGCACCGCATTGATCAGGCGAATGATCGGGGCATCGTCATCCGCTTCCAGCAGGTCGGATGGTTCGGGCAGTTCCTGGGCGACCCGGAACAGGTCGGTGTCCTCGCCGAGACCCTCGACCATTTGCATGGTGGCTTTGGAATCGCGCTCGTAGCTTTGCTGGAGGAGTTCGTCAAATTCCCGGTCATTGACCAGTTCCAGGTCGAGCGGCTTTTCGACAAAACGGCGGACTTCGGAGACCCGAACCGGATTCGCATTACTGCGCACGATGGTTCTGGCCATGCCGTCCTGGTAGCCCTGCACAAAGATGCCGTGGCGTTTAGCGAAAGAAAACGGCAGCAGGTGCTCCTGATCAGGTTCTGCCACCGTATCGTCAACCGGCCCCACTTCGATGCCTGCCAGTTCGGCATCCGCAACAATCGCATCGGGTTCAATTATCGGTTCGGTCATCAGGAATCAGTTTTCGCAAATCAATGACGGGATCGGGATTATCGAGTTCGGGAAGTACCGGACGGGTCGCGCCGGGCATCAGTGGCACGTCATTCCGGTCCCGGGAAAGCTGCAGCCCCCGGATAAAGTTGTATTTTTCGTTGGTTTCAAAACTCGCCTGCCGATCGTCGCGCAAAATCGTCGGCTTGATAAACAGCATCAGGTTTGTTTTGACTCTCTGGGTGCTCGTTGCCCTGAACAGAGCACCAATAAACGGGATGCTGCCGAGAAACGGTACGCGTTGCTCCTTTTCGCGCAGGTCTTCCTGTATGAGGCCGCCAAGCACCAGGATGCCGCCGTCCTCTACGATGACGGAGGTGGTAATGGTCCGGTTACTGGTGATCAGGTCCACAGCCTGCGTACTTTCGGTCACACTCGATATTTCCTGGTCAATTTTCAGCAGTACCGCATTTCCCTCGTTGATCTGGGGTGTGATTTTCAGCGTCAGGCCGACCTGTTGCCGCTCGATGGTCTGGAATGGATTGACTACCACACCCGAAGACCCCGCGCCGGTGAAGTTGCCGGTGACAAACGGAACTTCCTGGCCAACCTTGATTTCCGCTTCCTGATTATCCATGGTTACCAGTACAGGGGTGCCGATGAGGTTGGTGTCGACATCTCCTTCGAGTGCTTCGATGATGGCGACCATGCTGGTGCCGGAATCGGATATGCGCCCGACGCCGATGGTGATGCCGTCACTGACTGCGCCGACCGGGTTGGTTGTGGTTCCACCGGTGCCGCCACCGGCGCCGACACTGCCGGCAATGCCAACCACTCCGGTGGTCAGTGACGGAAAATTGGTGACGCCGATGGCATTTTTCAGGTTCGCATCGGCGAGCGCCCAGGTAACTCCCAGATCTGCCGTTTTGTCGGAGGATACTTCGACGATGACCGCTTCGACCAGAACCTGGAGACGGCGTATATCCAGCTTGTCCACGACCTGCATCATCGACCGCATGGTTTTTGGCGGTGCGGTGATGATCAGGGCATTGGTGGATTCGTCCGCCCAGATGGTGATTTCGGCATTTTTCGGGTTGGCCTGGTCAGCTGCCGATTTCTGATACTGGGCCTGCAGTTTTGTTGCCAGATCCGCGGAATCGGCATATCTCAGATAGCGTACGCGTGTATCTCCGCCATTTTCCAGTGGCGTGTCGAGGTGAGTGATCAGGGTGCGTATTCTCAGCCGTTTGGATTTGTCGCCGCTGATCAGAATACTGTTGGTGCGGTCATCTGCCACGACCGTCGTGGCCTGTGTCGCACCCGCGCCATTTGCCGTTCCCTGGTTCAACGCGGTGATGATCCTGACGATCTCGGCAGCCGAGGCATGCTCGAGTCGCAGTACTTCGAAGTCTTCGTCACCTTCCTGGTCGATTCGGCGGATGATTTTCAGGATTCGGGCAACATTGGCAGCACGGTCGGAGATGATCAGCATGTTGGAGGCAGGATGAGCTGCCAGGTGTCCATACTGAGGAATCAGCGGCCGCAGTATCGGTACCAGCTGGGCTGCTGCGACATTTTTTACCGCGATGACCTGGGTAATAATATCGTCGGTCCGGTTGCGGCCATCCACTTCGCTGCCGGGAATCTGCCGGGCGTTGGCGTCCGGCAGAATCTTGATCAGGTTTCCCGAGGGTACCGCGACAAAACCGTATACCTGGAGGATCGACAGGAATGCTTCGTAGAAAGCATCGGGCGACATCGGTGCAGAGGACAGCATGGTGACCTGCGCTTTAACCCGCGGGTCCAGCACGAAATTCTTGCCGGTAACTTCACCGACGGCCTCGATCACCTGCCTGATATCGGCATCCTTGTAATTGGGGGTAATCGTGGCGTCCTGCGCCAGGATCGCTCCCGGAGGCACGCCGAGCATGCCGGCGCCCAGCAACAGCAGTGCGACGACGTAACGCGGCCTGCCGAGAAAGCGGGTAAAAGTCGGAATCACCGCGTTCCTCCGCCGATGTTTTCCAGCTGGCTTGTGTCCACTGTGACTACCTGTGATTCACCGTTGCGTTCGATTGTCAGGGTGACCTGGGTCGTTCTGCCGAGATCCTGAAAGACCTGTGCGCCCTTGGCGGGATTATCCAGCACTATGCCATTGATTTCCGTGACCAGGTCCCCAGGCCGCAGGCCAAGCGATGAAAAATACTGGCGCTTGGGGCCGGGGAATACCTTGTATCCCCTGAGTTTGCCTTTGGGACTGAATGGCTGCAATCGTACGACGTCGGTAAATGCGGCCGCATTTTGGGTGACCAGTTCCTGAACGGTGGGTCTTGCCGTGGTTCTGCGGGCCGGGGGTGAACGGGTCGTGGACGTTCGGGCGCCGGTGGCATCGCGTGGGAGCTTGAGTGCTTCCAGAATCCCGCCCCGGTTGAGGATGACGCGATCGATCTGTATCTGGTGGAGCGTTGCGCCTCCCGGGATGGCATCGCCGAGGAAATACACTTTCTCCTTGCCCGAGCCGTCAGCGATAATCGCGTGAGCGACCTGGTCGTCGCGGGCACTGACGGCGCCGCGAAGCTTGAGGTTCAGCCGTGTTTCGGGGGCATCGATGGTGCCTTCGACTACCGGTACGGGTTCCTTCGAAGCGGTGCCAAAAAGATGTGCATTGACCAGTGCCGTGTAGTCGCCGGCCTGAGGTGCCGGGGCTGCGCTGTTTCCCGGTCCTGAAAAAGCCGGCGGTGTCCAGTCTGCCTGTTCTGCTTCCGGGTAGAGCATCCAGGCCATGCTGGCCAGGTAATAGCCGATCAGGATGACCAGCAACAGGGAAACCCAGAATGGTATGTGTCTGCTTGCCAGAGCAATCAGCTGTTCGGGCGACTCGGCATTCCACCGACTGGCAATCTGTTGCAGGTTCATGAATTTTTCAGAATTAGGTTTTCGATGAGGGATCTGGCGGCCCTGGTCCGCCAGTCAGTCCTGTTTTCAACAACTTAGCACAATTATCTATCTTCCGTAAGCGAAATACAGCGCCTGCAACTGACTCGCCGGCTGGCCTGTTTGCAGCGTACTTTAGACGATTTTCGAAGTTTATGTGAGAGGCATCATTTGATTGGCGTCCGGGTTGGCGATTTGTGCCCGAAAAAACGCCGTCCTGCCTACGGCGTTGCAGCGTGAGTCAACGCACGGAATGCCTGCTTCATGGCTGTTAGTATTACCGACAGTAAACAACTGGCCTGACGTTCCCAGACGTATTACATGGCCCGGCAAAAGAGGTAAAATCCCGGTTAGCTTTTTTGTTTGCGAATTGAGTGAATAGTGGTTGTTTATTTGTATGAGTGGTGACGGGAACAAGGAATTCAGACCCGATTTGGGCGACGATCACGGGCTTGCAGTTGAAGAAGCCCGGCCGAAGGTCAGAAAACCACCGCTGTACAGGGTGTTGTTGATCAACGATGATTACACCCCGATGGAATTTGTGGTGGATGTTCTGGAGACATTTTTTGGCATGGACAGGCCAACTGCCACCAGGGTCATGCTGGAGGTTCATACCAAGGGAAAGGGTATTTGCGGCGTGTTTACGTATGAAATTGCAGAAACCAAAGTGGCCCAGGTTTGCTCGTATTCCGAGCATAACCAGCACCCCTTGTTGTGCACGCTGGAGGAGCTGTAAACCCGGATGTTAAGCAGCGACCTGGAATATTGCCTGAACGATGCGTTCCAGCAGGCGCGTTCGAACTGTCATGAGTACATGACGGTAGAGCACCTGTTGCTGGCCCTGCTGGACGTTCCGCTGGTCAGTGACATCCTTCGTGCGGCGGGGGGTGACCTCGAGCGGCTGCGAAGAGAGTTGCTGGAGTTTATCGATGAGTCCACGCCCCGGTTGCAGGGAGAAAGCGATCAGGACGTTCAGCCAACTCTCGGTTTTCAGCGTGTTTTGCAACGCGCCGTTTTTCATGTGCAGTCCAGCGGCAAGAAAGAAGTCAAGGGCGAAAATGTCCTGGTTGCCATTTTCGGCGAGAAGCAGTCGCATGCGGCCTACCTGCTGAGTCTGCAGGGCGTCAGTCGGCTGGATGTCGTCAATTACCTGTCGCATGGTATTTCGCAGCTGGGTGACAACCGGTCTCAGGAAGACCCGGGTGTGGCCGGTGCCGAGGCGGAAGGCGAAGCGGCCAGCTCCGCTCTGGAAAGTTTTGCCACCGACCTGAACCAGCGGGCGAAGGAAGGGCGGATCGATCCGCTGATTGGCCGGCAGCATGAAATTGAACGTACCATCCAGGTACTTTGTCGTCGCCGCAAGAACAATCCCCTGTATGTGGGTGATTCCGGCGTGGGTAAAACGGCGCTGGCCGAAGGTCTCGCGAAGCTGATTGTCGATAATGAAGTCCCTGATGTGCTGGAGGATTGCACGATCTACGCGCTCGATATGGGCGCTTTGCTGGCGGGAACGAAATACCGGGGCGATTTCGAAAAACGCTTCAAGGCGGTTGTTTCAGAGCTGTCTGAAGACAAGGGCGCCATCCTGTTTATCGATGAGGTGCACACCATTATCGGTGCCGGCGCAGCATCCGGAGGCGTGCTCGATGCTTCGAACCTGATCAAGCCGGTTCTCGCCAACGGGGAATTGCGGTGTATCGGTTCGACCACCTACCAGGAATACCGCGGAATTTTCGAGAAGGATCACGCACTGGCCAGGCGCTTCCAGAAAATCGATATCGTGGAGCCATCGGTGTCCGAGACCATCGAGATATTGAAAGGCCTGCGATCGCGTTTCGAAGAGCATCACGGCGTGACTTACAGCGACGATGCGCTCACGGCAGCAGCGGAGTTGTCCGATCGGCACATCAACGACCGGCAGTTGCCCGACAAGGCCATCGACGTGATTGACGAGGCGGGTGCCAGCATTCGGCTGGAGCCCGAAGCGGAGCGGTCCGACAGCGTGGATGTCGAACGCATCGAGCAGGTTATTTCCAGGATGGCCCGCATACCGCCACGCAGCGTTTCTTCATCTGACCGCAGTTTGCTGGAGAACCTGGAACGAAACCTGAAACTGGTTATCTTCGGTCAGGACAAGGCGATAGCGACGCTGGCGTCGGCCATCAAGATGGCGCGATCCGGACTTCGTGAAGACGGCAAACCGGTCGGTGCCTACCTGTTTTCCGGGCCGACAGGTGTCGGGAAAACCGAGGTGACCCGGCAGCTGGCACATTCGATGGGCGTGGAGCTGATCCGGTTCGATATGTCGGAATACATGGAGCGGCACACGGTTTCCCGGCTGATTGGCGCCCCTCCGGGCTACGTCGGCTACGATCAGGGCGGGCTGCTGACAGAAGCCGTGAACAAGAACCCTCATGCGGTATTGCTGCTCGACGAAGTGGAGAAGGCCCATCCCGAGGTATTCAACCTGCTGTTGCAGGTTATGGATCACGGCACTTTGACCGACAACAACGGCCGCAAAGCCGATTTTCGCAATGTCGTCCTGGTGATGACGACCAACGCAGGGGCCCAGGAAATGAGCCGGGCCTCGATCGGGTTCACCCAGCAGGACCACAGCAGTGAGGGGATTGCCGCAATAGAAAAGCTGTTTACGCCCGAGTTCCGCAATCGTCTCGATGCCATCATTCCGTTTAATCAACTGGATCGGGAATCGGTTCTGAGGGTTGTGGACAAGCTGGTGCTGGAACTGGAAGCGCAACTCGAAACCAATGGCGTGACACTCGAACTCGAGCCGGCGGCACGAAAATGGATTGCAGATCGCGGCTATGATCCGAAAATGGGGGCGCGCCCCATGGCCCGAATCATCCAGGAGCACATCAAGCGGCCGCTGGCAGAGCAATTACTGTTCGGTGAGCTGGCCGACGGCGGGCATCTGCGGATCGTGGTCGGCGGGGACGATACCATCGACCTGATTTCGACCCATGACAGGAAAAAACTGGAACACCTGTCAGAAACACCGTAAGCCGAAGCCGGTGTGAATCGCGACAGACCCGGTGGCAGAGGCTTCTATCGTTCCCGATAGATGATTCGACCTTTGCTCAGGTCGTAGGGCGTCAACTCCACTGTGACACGGTCACCGGTGAGAATCCGGATGTAATGCTTGCGCATCTTTCCGGAGATATGTGCAGTGACGATGTGGCCGTTTTCCAGCTCAACACGAAATGTCGTGTTCGGCAGTGTTTCACTGACGACACCATCCATTTGTATGGCTTCTTCTTTTGCCATTCTTTTACTCTAATATAACAAGGCGGGCCGCATTGTGCGGGAGTTTTCCGACCTGTGCAAGCATTGCCGGCGGCGGTCCGCGGCTGCCGGATCAGAATTTGAGCAGCAACTCGGCCGCCTGGTGCGGTCTGTACCAGTCTGTCGCGACCGGTCCTCGGTCAACGGCGGTATCCAGCAGTTTCAGAAACTCCCGGCGTGGCACCAGCCTGCTTCCCAGGCTGGACAGATGCCGGGACGGAATCTGGCAGTCAATGACGTCCATGCCGGTTTCCCGGGCAAGCGTCACCAGTTTCAGCAGGGCGATTTTGGACGCATCGGTGCGGCTGCTGAACATGGACTCGCCAAAGAACATACGACCGATGACAACTCCGTAAACTCCGCCGGAAAGCTCGCCGTCGTACCACGCTTCAACTGAATGCGCATGGCCGAGCCGGTGCAGTTCCCGATAGGCATCGATCATCCGGGGTGTGAGCCAGGTTTCGGCCGCGGGACGGATTGCAGCGCAGTTGCCGATGACCTGATCGAAACACGCGTCGACCGTGACCGAAAAATGCCCGCGCCGCAGTGTTTTCCGCAGACTTCGGGAGATGTGAAATTCGCCCGGCAGCAAAATGGCCCGCGGGTCCGGACACCACCAGAGTATCGGTTCCTCTTCCTGGAACCAGGGGAAAATGCCCTTTTGGTAGGCGCCGAGCAGCCATGCCGGTGTCAGCTCGCCGCCGACCGCCAGCAGTCCGTTGGGATTATCGAGCGCCAGTGCAGGGTCGGGAAAATCCTCGGCCGTCGAGGAGGGCAGCAGCAGTTTCGGTCTCAGGGTCATGGCCGCGATGTTTTGCGATAGGGCACATGCGCGCTCGTCAGTTCGATGTACTGATCGATATGCTCCTTCTCGCGGTTCAGGTATTGCTCGATGGCGACAGAAAACCGCGGGTCCGACAGCCAGTGAGCGGACCAGGTTTCTGTCGGCACGAACCCCCGGCTGATCTTGTGCTCTCCCTGAGTACCGGGTTCAAAGCGCTCAAGGCGGCGATCGATGCAGTATTCTATGCCCTGGTAGTAACAGGTTTCGAAATGAAGGCTGTGGAACTGCCGTGAGCTTCCCCAGTAGCGGCCATACAGCGTGTCGTCACTTTGAAAACAGATGGCGGTCGCGACCGGCTGCTCATCCCTGATCGCAAGAATGACGAGAATATGCTCGGCAAGCGTGGCGGAGATCTGGGTGAAAAAAGCCTCGTTCAGGTACGGCTCTCTGCCGCGCTGCCTGAATGTGGCGGCATACAACGGCATGATCGCGCGCCAGAGTTCCTGGTCCAGTTCGGCGCCGCCAAGGTGGCGAAAGCGGATACCTGCTTCACGAATACGCCGTCGTTCGCGGCGGATTTTTTTTCGCTTGGCGGAACTGAGCTCCCCGAGAAAGTCATCGAAATGCCGGTAGCCCCGGTTTTGCCAGTGAAACTGGCAGTCTTTCCGCAACAGCATGCCGGCGGCGGCAGCGGATTGAGCGTCGGCCGGCGGGATGAACAGCAGGTGCAGGGATGACAGTCCCAGATCGCCGGCCAGTTGCAGCGCCGCAGAAGTCAGCAGCCGGCGAATCTCGGCAGGGTCACAGTCGATGGCGGAGAGAAAACGCGGGCTGGTTGCCGGCGTGAACGGCACGGCGGAAACGAGTTTTGGATAATAGGGCAGGCCGGCACGATGATAGGCATCCGACCATGCCCAGTCGAAAACGAACTCTCCCCAGGAATTGCTTTTTCGGTACAGCGGCAGCGCGCCGCACAGCCGGCCACCGTCATACAGGGCGATGTGGCATGGTTCCCAGCCGGTCGCCGAACTGACAGATCCGCTGCTTTCCAGCGCGGCCAGAAACTCGTGCCGCAGGAACGGGTGGTGGGCACCGGCCAGCCCATTCCATTCGTCGGTATGGATATCGGTGACCGCATTGACGATGCTGGCCTGCATGATCGGCCGGTTTCAGGCGCGCGGCAGATCGGACCGGTGACGGCCTTGCTTGCGGTAACAAAAGCGAATGATCATGTGCAGTCCAGAAACTTTTCGGCATCCAGCGCGGCCATGCAGCCGGCTCCCGCAGAAGTGATGGCCTGCCGATAGATCTGATCGGCGACATCGCCTGCGGCAAAAACGCCCGGAATGCTGGTTGCCGTCGCATTTCCGTTGAGGCCGGATTTGACGATGATATAACCGTCATCCATCTCCAGCTGGTCAGCGAAAATAGCCGTATTGGGGTCATGCCCGATGGCAATGAATACTCCCGTAACGGCGATTTCCCGGGTCTCGTCCGGGTTGGAAGTGCTGCGCATTCTCAGCCCCGTCACGCCCTGTTCATCGCCCAGCACTTCGTCGAGTACCTGTGACCAGGCAATCTCGATATTGCCGCCATTGCCTGTTTTTGCCAGCAGCTGATCCTGCATCATTTTTTCGGCACGCAACTCATCGCGGCGGTGGATCAGGGTCACTTTCGACGCGATATTCGACAGATACAGGGCCTCTTCAACGGCCGTGTTGCCCCCGCCAATGACCGCGACCTGCTGGTCGCGAAAGAAAAAGCCGTCGCAGGTGGCACAGGCGGAAACGCCGCGGCCCTTGAAATGTTCTTCGCTGTCGAGTCCCAGGTAACGGGCGGTGGCTCCGGTAGCGATGATCAGTGCATCGCAGCTGTAGCTGCCCTGGTCGCCGACCAGCGAAAAGGGGCGTGTTTTCAGATCCACACGGTTAATATGATCGATGACCAGTTCGGTCTCGAAGCGCTCGGCATGCTGACGCATCTGATCCATGAGCTCGGCGCCCTGCAGTCCTTCCCTGCCGCCGGGCCAGTTATCCACATCCGTCGTGGTCATTAGCTGTCCGCCTTGCTCCAGCCCGGTAATCAATACCGGTTTGAGGTTGGCGCGTGCCGCATAGACCGCAGCAGAGTATCCGGCCGGACCGGATCCCAGGATCAACAGCCGGCAATGTTTTGAGTCGTTCATGAACTTCCAGTATGTCAAAATGAGCCCGCTATGTTGCCCCTGCACCGGCAATTCATGCAAGTTTGTATCATTCCGCTAATTTGCTGGTATGATTGGCGGTGTTAACTTCTTGCTATTGAAGCAGTTAACATCTGTTGTTGTTGTGCATTCTCAGGAGTCACGAATTCATTCGTGAACGGGCGGCGTTGTGGCTACATTAGCTCGAGGCGGAAAACCGACTGATCATACCGCAGTCTTCGTTTATGCGATGCGGGAAGCTGCGCTGTTTGTGATGGGCGCACTGGCGGTGATCATGCTGGTGGCGCTGCTGACCTACGACCCGCGGGATCCCGGTTTCAGCCATACCGGCGACGGGGGGCCGGTGCAGAACCAGATTGGCGCTGCCGGCGCCTGGTTTGCCGACGTTGCTTTCAGTTTGTTCGGCATGCCGGCTTTTCTGTTTCCGGCCATGGCCATGCTGGCGGGCTGGATGATTTTTTCTGCGCGAAGCGTTCCCGGGCCGATCGATCGGGTTGTGCTCGGGGTTCGGTTTGGCGGTTTCGTGCTGACGCTGGCGACCAGTTGCGGTCTGGCCAGTCTGCATTTCTTCGATCCTGCCATGCCCCAGACGCCCGGCGGCGCTTTCGGCGAACTGGTCGCGAGTCTGCAAAATGTTCTCGGCCCGCTGGGTGCGACACTGCTGTTGCTGGCCGGCTGGCTGGGTTCGGTTTCACTGTTTACCGGGATTTCCTGGCTGGCGGTGATGGACAGGATCGGCCACGGTGTGCTGGTCGGGCTGGAGCAATCGCGGCTTCGTATCCGCGAATTTCGGCAGCAGTTGGCCGCTCGCCGGATGCAGACCCGGCGCAAGGAAGTATTACGAACCGAAAAAGACCGCAAAGCACGCAAGAAGCAGCCGAAAATCGATCCGGTGATACGGGAGCTGGAGCGCAGCTCACGGGCAGAAAGAGAGCGCCAGGTGCCGTTGTTTGAAGTGCCTGCGGCCGGAGAATTGCCGCCTTTGTCCCTGCTGGACGATCCTCCGGACCAGGGGCCGGGCTATTCGACCGAAGCGCTGGAGGCGATGTCCCGGCTGGTCGAACTGAAACTGCGGGATTTTGGCATCGGTGTCGAAGTGGCCTCCGTTCACCCGGGACCGGTGGTCACGCGGTTTGAGCTGAACCCGGATGCCGGCATAAAAAGCAGCCAGATTTCCAACCTGGCGAAGGATCTGGCCAGGTCCCTGTCGGCGCCCAGCGTGCGCGTCGTGGAGATCATTCCCGGCAAGTCCACGGTGGGTCTTGAGATCCCCAACGAAAACCGCGAACTGGTGACCCTGGGAGAGATTCTTCGCTCCAGGGAATACGAGGAACTGCCGTCACCGCTGACGCTCGCCCTGGGAAAAAACATCAGCGGCCGTTCGGTGGTTGCCGATTTGCAGCGTATGCCGCATCTGATGATTGCCGGTACCACCGGGTCGGGCAAGTCGGTGGGGCTGAATGCAATGGTGATCAGCCTGCTCTACAAGGCCAGGCCGGAGCAGGTACGGTTGATCATGATCGATCCGAAAATGCTCGAGCTTTCGGTCTACGAGGGAATTCCGCATCTCCTGTGTCCGGTGGTTACCGATATGAAAGAGGCGGCCAATGCCCTGCGATGGTGTGTGGCCGAAATGGACCGGCGTTACCGGCTGATGGCGTCGGTGGGTGTGCGCAATCTGTCCGGATACAATCGTAAAGTTCAGGCAGCGATCGACAAGGGCGAGCCGATTCCCGATCCTCTGAAAAAGGCCGCTGCCACTGAAGAACAGGCCGCGGGCGATCAGGAAACGGCCTGTCTGGAGCATTTGCCGAATATCGTCGTGGTCATCGATGAACTCGCCGACATGATGATGATCGTTGGCAAGAAGGTCGAAGAGTTGATTGCACGGCTGGCGCAAAAAGCCCGGGCGGCAGGTATCCATATGGTCGTCGCCACGCAAAGGCCGTCGGTCGACGTGATTACGGGGCTGATCAAGGCCAATATTCCCTGCCGGATCGCCTTCCAGGTTTCCGCCAAGGTCGATTCACGCACGATTCTGGATCAGGCCGGTGCCGAGAGTCTGCTCGGCGACGGCGACATGCTGTTTCTGCCCTCCGGTATTTCAGCGCCGCTGCGCGTGCATGGCGCGTTCATATCGGATCAGGAAGTGCATCGCGTCGCTGCGCACCTGAGAGGTACCGGCGATCCCTGCTATCTGGAAGAGGTTACCGAGGGGCCGGAAGCGCCCATCCCGGGTATTTCCGGCGAGCCGGCGGAACAGGTGGACGCAGAGCAGGATGCGCTTTACGACCAGGCAGTCCGGATCGTCACCGAAACTCGCCGGGCATCCATATCCGGTGTCCAGCGCCGGCTCAAGATCGGCTACAACCGGGCCGCTCGAATGGTGGAAACCATGGAGCAGGCAGGAATCGTCGGGCCCCTGCAGTCCAACGGGTCACGCGAAGTGCTGGTACCTCCGCCACCCGACGCCAACTGAACTGTGGGCCGTACGTCCATCGCCAACACATTTCTGATCCGCCTTGTCGCCACAGCGATGCTCGTCGCCGCGGGCGGCCTGAGCGCCGCAGCGCCGGCGCAGGGCAATGACGATCCGGGCATGCGTCGTTTGCAGGAATTTCTGCAGAGCGTGGAATCCCTGCAGGCACATTTCGAGCAGCGGGTCGTCGATCAGAATCAGCAGCTCATCGAGCAGGCCAGCGGTACAGTCGTATTGAAGCGGCCGGGCCGGTTTCGCTGGGACTACGCCGAACCATACGAACGGGTCGTGCTTGCCGATGGCGAACGGGTCTGGATGTACGAAGTCGACCTCGAGCAGGTCACCGTCCGGCCCATGGTGGCCGGCCTGGGGGAGACGCCTGCAGCGCTGTTGTCCGGCGACCCCGATGTTCTGGATCGCTTCGATTACCAGGGTTATTCCGTTGTGGATGACATCACCTGGGTGCAACTTGCGCCGGTCTCGCCGGCCGCAGATTTCGAATATATCCGGCTCGGTTTTGACCGGCAGAATCTCGTTCGACTGGAGCTGCGGGACCGTCTGGGCCAGAGTACGCAGATAAGCTTCGACGGAATCGTCATCAACCAGCTGATTGACGATGCGGTGTTCCAGCTACAGGTGCCTGATGGGGTAGATGTCATCGGTGCCGGAGGCGGCTGACATGAGCCCGATGCTGACATTGCGTTACCGAAAACTGTGGCTGGCCGCCAGTGTGCTGATCCTGACCGGCATCCTGGTCCTTTCGGCATTACCCGGCCCTTCGCTGCCGGCAGTTCGCTACTCGGACAAAATGGGCCACTTTATTGCCTTTGTGTTGCTGATGGTCTGGTTCTCGGGGATGTTTCGATTTCGTGTCAGTCCGCTGGTTGCCCTCGGTCTGCTGGTATACGGTATCCTCATCGAGTTGCTCCAGACGACCGTGTCTTATCGTTATGCAGAATTTGCCGACGTGGTGTTCGATTTTTCCGGGATCCTGGTCGGCTGGCTGGTTGCCGCAGCCGGCCTGCGCGGCTGGTGTCAGAAAGTGGAATCCTGGCTGCCGGACAACAGGTGATCATGAATCAGGCTGACCGCAGCTCTGCCGGTCAGCAGTGGCGACCGCTGGCCGATCGTCTCCGCCCGATATCCCCGGACGAGGTGGCAGGGCAGACGCATTTGCTCGGGCCCGGTAAACCGTTGACACGTCTGCTGCAGGCCGACCCGCTGCATTCCGCCATTCTCTGGGGACCGCCGGGCACCGGGAAAACCACGCTGGCGCGGCTGGTCGCGCAGTCTGCCGAAGCACATTACATCGGTCTTTCAGCGGTACTAGCCGGGGTCAAGGACATTCGCCAGGCGGTGTCGGCGGCCCGGAGCCAGCACGATCGCCCGACGGTTTTGTTTCTCGATGAGGTACACCGGTTCAACAAGGCCCAGCAGGATGCTTTTTTGCCCTTTGTCGAAGACGGCACGCTGATTTTCATCGGCGCTACTACCGAGAACCCGTCCTTTGCATTAAATAATGCACTGTTGTCCCGAGCCCGGGTTTATGTTCTCAAACCGCTGGCGGTTACCGACCTCGTCGGTATTCTCGAAATGGCGGTTCACAATGAGGAAAGGGGTCTGGGGTCACTGGGCCTGACGGTGTCCGGCGAGGTGCTCGAGCAGATTGCCGTGGCTGCCGATGGCGATGCCCGTCGGGCGCTGAATCTTCTGGAACTGGCGGCTTCGCTTGCAGAGGCACCGGCACCGGACGGCGCGGATGAACCCGCGGCAAAACTGATCGGGCCCGATGTCGTCAAAGAAGTTTTGACGGGCAGTACGAGGCGCTTCGACCGGCACGGCGATCTTTTCTATGAATTCATTTCAGCACTGCACAAATCCGTCCGGGGTTCGGACCCGGATGCCGCCCTGTACTGGCTTGCCCGTATGCTCGATGGCGGCTGCGATCCTGCGTATATCATGCGGCGCGTGGTGCGAATGGCCTCGGAGGATATCGGTAACGCAGATCCCAGGGCCCTGCGGATCGCACTCGATGCCTGGCAGACCTATGAACGCCTCGGCAGCCCGGAAGGGGAGCTGGCGATCGCCCAGGCGATCGTATTTCTTGCCTGCACGGCGAAAAGTAACGCTGTTTATACCGCGTTCTCCAGGGCCCGCAAAGATGTGGCCGAGTCGGGTACGCTCGATGTTCCGATGCGCCTGCGAAATGCGCCAACAGGGCTGATGAAAGAGCTTGGTTATGGCAAAGGCTACCGGTATGCCCATGATGAGGACGACGCCTTTGCAGCCGGGGAAAGCTATTTTCCGGACGGCATGGAGCCGCGTATTTATTACGAGCCGGTAGAGCGGGGCCTGTAGATACAGATTAGGGAGAAACTGGCAGGACTGCGGCGGAGAAACAAGGCTTGAATACTGTTGTCGTCCCGGTAAGGACGGTACCATAGAGCCGATGCTGGACCCCAAACTCCTTAGAACAGAATTGCAGCTGGTTGCAAAAAACCTGGCCAGGCGTGGCTTCGTGCTGGATACCGGGCTTTACACGCGTCTCGAAGAACAGCGCAAGTCGCTGCAGGTGAAAGTCGAGCAGTTGCGCAGTGAGCGCAATGAGCGATCGAAAATGATCGGCAAGGCGAAGGCATCCGGTGAAGATATCCAGCCGTTGCTTGATGAGGTTCAGTCGCTGGGCGACGAGCTGAAAGCCGGCTCGTCAGAACTGGAAGAGGTGCAGGCGCAACTGGAAGATTTTCAGCTGGGGCTGCCGAACCTGCTCGATGAATCGGTGCCGGCCGGTACCAGCGAGGACGACAACGAAGAGGTTCGACGCTGGGGAACGCCGCCCCGGTTCGACTTTCCCGTACTCGATCATGTCGATATCGGCGAGCGTATCGGCGGGCTGGATTTCGAGGCTGCTGCCCGGG
>JAJRXW010000041.1 GCA_024276095.1 Gammaproteobacteria bacterium | reverse complement strand
CTGGCGAGTTGCAGGAACAGAATATACATCAGAAATGCCATTCTGCTGACCTTCTCCGAGAGCGGCTTGGCGCCGAACAGCATGGCCGGAATCGCATACCAGATCGCCACCTGTGCCGCCATGTTGATCTGCTGTGACGAATGTCCCATCGCCCACCAGATGGTCTTGTACATCAGCGGATCGATGTGACTGACCAGGCCAACGGACCAGAGAAAGGTGGGAATCAGGATAACGGCGCCCGAGGCGAGTGTGAACACGGCGATAATGGCCGCTGTCATCGCGCCGAACGTCACCAGTGGAATCGATCCTTCGTAGGTTTTTTCCTGCTTGGCAATGACCAGTGTGGCAAAGAAAATAAAACACACCGTCAATGCGCCGACCGCGAAAATAATCAGTCCCAGGTAGAACAGCGGCGATGCGCGCATGGGCACATAGGATGTGAACATGACGCTGGAATCACCCTGCAGGACAGCATAGTTGGTCATCAGGGCGCCGATCATCATCAGCGTAAACGCAACCCAGCCCCAACGCGGCCCCGCCATTCGCGAATTCAGCAGGACAGCCGAGGTGAAATACAGCAACGCCATTTCAAAAAAGATAATCCAGACCAGCAACACGTCCAGCCCGTGCGCAGTCAGGGCAAGGTAGAACATGTCGGCAGGCAGGAAATGCACCGCCGGCCATCGGGTCAGGGCTACAAGCAGCCCGAATAACCCGCCAATCGCGAGAAATACCACTGCGACCACCGCATTGGCCTTGATCAGCTTCTCGGCATTGCGATCAATTTTCAGACCCGTCGTAGCGCAGGTCCGGAATTCTGTAAGAGTGCTCATTTTTTCCCTGCTCCTATTCGACGACGTAGAGCTTGCCGATCATGCTGTGATGACCGATGCCACAATATTCATTACAGATCACACCGAATTCACCGGCCTCGTTGGGCTTCAGAGTGAGAACCAGCTCATAATCAGGGTGTACCTGAAGATTGATATTGACGGGCTGCAATGAAAAACCATGCTGATAGTCCATGGACGACAGGTGCAAACGATAGCTTTTATCCTTCTCCAGCTCGAGAATCGGCCACCACTGCCATAACCTCGCAATGAGGTAGATATCACTGCCGGGTGGCGGATGAACGACCGGGAACCCGGCCTCCTCGCGCACGGTATAGGCATCGACCATCGCCTGCGTCCGCTCGGCAAATACCTCCGGCCGGATACGATAGGCCTCGTTGGACAGGTTCTGCTCACCAGCGCCATGCCAGTAGATCATCATGAAAAACATGAATAATCCCCACAGAAAGGCAATGATGATCCAGGTCAGCTCGGTTTTCGAAACCGGCTGGTTCCACCAGATTTTGGTACTCGGTGACGTAATCGCCATGAGATTCTCTCCCCTGGTTAATAGACCGGGTTAATCGGCCAGGGGAATCGAGATGATGTCCATGATTCCCCAGATTATATAGAGTACTGACGGTATTGTGACACCGAGAAACAGCAGCAGAAACGGGTTATCCAGCACCCGTTGCATGAACGGAATCTTCTCCGGCTCTTTTTGAGATTCGTCTGAATCGGTCATGGCATCTCTCCCTATGTTTGGTATCCGACAGGACAACACACATCCGCCGGGCGTTGGCCCAGCGGACGTGTATAAAATCCCGTTCGGGAGCGTAGTATAGAACAAACCTGGCAAGAATCAGGATAAACCCGTATACGGGCTATCCCTCGGCCAGGCTATCCGGCCAGATTACAGAGCCCCGCGTCCATGTCCCTGGCATGGGCGGCAAACCACGATTCCAGGCAGGCGCGCAGGCTCAGATTACAGCCCAGGCACTTGCCGTCCTCGTAAGACTCCATCATGGAGCGGATTCGCTCCAGCAGGCGCTCGTGGTCGGCCTTGTGAGTCTCGTAGGCAGCGTAGCGACTGTTGCGCATCAGGGTTTCTTCGAGCGCGAAATGAGCCGAGGTCTCGGCATAGAGCTCGCCGAACCAGCCGGAAACCGTACGGCGCGACTCGACCTGCTCGAAGTTGTCGCAGATTTCTTCCATCGCTCCGACCAGCCTGCGGTGCTCGTAATCGAGACCCTTGATGCCCGTTTCGAGGCCATCCTTCAGGCTAGTCAGTGACATCGGTATCGCCTCCCAGATCCAGGGACGCCAGCAATTCCATACCCATCCGGATAT
>JAJRXW010000040.1 GCA_024276095.1 Gammaproteobacteria bacterium | reverse complement strand
TCGCCGGGATTCGGCAGCGACAGGGAAATATCCTCTTCTTTTTCCGGGTACCCCAGTGCGTGCCGGCGCAGGGTTTCCTGTTCCAGCACGTCGAAGCCGACACCCTGCACGCGACTGGCCGTACCGACAAAGCAACGATCGATCACTTCATCGGCAAGCCCCAGGGCTTCGAATATCTGCGCGCCCTTGTAGGACTGCAGCGTCGAGATCCCCATTTTGCCCATCACCTTGAGCATGCCCTTGGCAACGCCGCGCCGGTAGGTATCGACCACGCTTTCATCTGTAGCAAAGGTGGCAGCGTCCAGGAGTCCCTCGCGGCGTGCCTGCCAGAGCGATTCAAAAGCCACATAAGGGTTGATGGCATCGGCGCCATAGCCAACCAGCAGGCAATGATGATGCACTTCCCGGGCTTCACCCGACTCCATGACGATGCCGATACGGGTCCGTTTTGCGCTCGCTACCAGGTGATGGTGAACAGCGCCGCAGGCCATCAGTGAACTGACCGGGACCCGGAACTCGTCAGTAGCACGATCGGACAGCACGACGATACTGAAACCGTCGTCGATAGCGGCCTCTGCCTCTGCGCATATCCGCTCCAGTGCTCCGACCAGGTTCCCGTCACGCCGATCGAAGGTCACGTCGATCGTGCGGGTGCGCCAGCCCTGCTCGTCCATGGACTTGATCGCTGCCAGCTCTTCATTGCGCAAAATAGGGTGGGGTATTCGCAGGCGCCGGCAGTGCTGCTCGGTGGTACTCAGAAGATTCCCTTCAGGCCCGACAAAGCACTCCAGCGACATGATGATTTCTTCCCGGATCGAATCGATGGCCGGGTTGGTCACCTGTGCGAACAGCTGTTTGAAATAGTCATAAATCATGCGCGGCTTGTCGCTGAGACAGGCCAGAGCGGAATCGTTGCCCATCGAGCCAAGAGGGTCGCGTTTCTGGTTGACAAGCGGCAGCAGCATGAACGCGAGAGTTTCGGTCGTATAGCCAAAAGCCTGCATTCTTGCTGTCAGCGTATCCGGATCGAAGCGATGCGCCTTCGTTTCGGGTCGCAGGTCCTTCAGCTCGATACGCTGGTTCTGCAGCCACTGGCGATAGGGGCGGCTGGTGGAAAACCCGCTTTTCAGCTCGTCATCGGGAATCAGCTTGCCCTGCTCAAAGTCGATCAGAAACATTCGCCCGGGCTCGAGCCTTCCCTTCAACTTCACATTGGACGGCTCGACCGGCAATACACCCACTTCGCTGGCCATGATGACGTGATCGTCATGGGTCAGGTAGTAGCGGCTCGGACGCAGCCCGTTCCTGTCCAGCACTGCGCCTATGTATTGACCATCCGTAAAAACGATCGAAGCCGGCCCGTCCCATGGCTCCATCTGACAGGAGTGGTACTCGTAAAACGCCCGCTTGTCCGCGTTCATCTGCTGGCGCTTCTGCCATGCCTCGGGAATCATCATCGTGACTGCTTCCTGAAGCGACCTGCCGGTCATCAGCAAAAATTCGAGCACATTGTCGAATACGCCGGAATCGGAACACAGCGGATCGACAACGGGAAACAGCCGTTTGAGCGAGTCGCCGAAAAGCTCGGAGCTGATCACGCCCTCGCGCGCTTTCATCCAGTTGATGTTGCCGCGAACGGTATTGATTTCTCCATTGTGCGACATGAACCGGTTGGGCTGGGCACGATCCCAGCTCGGAAAAGTATTGGTGGAGAAACGCGAGTGGACCATCGCAAGATGGGTGGTAAAATCCTCAGCGCTCAGATCGGGATAGAAAGGCAACAGCTGGCCGGGGGTCAGCATCCCTTTGTAGATAATGACCTTGGTCGAAAGGCTGCAGATATAGAACGACGCGGCATCTTCCAGAACCGGGTCATTACGCAGCTGCCGGCTGGCCTGCTTGCGAATCAGGTAAAGCTTCCGTTCGAATGCATCGCCCTCGAGACCGCCCCGGGCGGCAATGAACAGCTGTTCGATATGAGGCGCGGCGTTGCGCGCCGTCGGCCCGAGATCTGCGCCATCGGCATCGACAGGGACATCCCGCCAGCCGACGAGTTGCTGGCCTTCCTGTGCGCAGAACTTTTCTACTGTTGCCTTGCATTGCCTGCGCTGGGCAGGATCGGCCGGCATAAACACGATGCCGGCCGCAAATTTACCCGGCGCCGGCAGTTCGGTATCGAGGTCTTCTCTGGCAACCCTGGCCAGGAACTCGTGCGGCAATGCTGTCAGGATGCCGGCCCCGTCGCCGGTATTGTGCTCGCTGCCTCGCGCGCCACGGTGGTCCATGCTGCACAGTACCTGGTTGGCATCGACAACAATCCGGTGACTGCGACGGCCCTTGATATGGGCAACAAAGCCGACACCGCAGCTGTCGTGTTCCCGCGCGGGATCGTAGAGGCCGTATGGCGATGGAATATTTTTTTGTTGCTTGCGCATATATCCGCTGGTCAAAGTCGTCCCTTGCACGGCGTGTCGGCGGGACGACGCACATCGGCAGGGTAATAATCTATCGTGAAATGGATAAAACCCATTGTTTTTATAAGGGTTTTATCGCTAATTCGGTCACTTGCTGCCCGCGACCGGAGCCGGCGTATTATACGCCAGCAGCCCATAATCCCTCAATGGCAGCAGAATCCGCCCGGTGGAAAGCGTACCGGATAGGGGGAAACCCGGGCAGTGGATACGCTCCGTGTGACCACTAGGTGCCGCTTGTGTCATGATTGGCAGGCAGATCAACGGGGTTCAATTTGATAAATTCAGCGAGTATGGACAATCCTGAAATTCAGCAGGTTCTCGATTTCTGGTTTTCCGACAGCGAACAGGGCTCTCCCAAAATCGACAGCCGGATGGAACGCTGGTTTGGCGGTAGCGAAGAGCTGGATGCCGAAATTGCCGATCGGTTCGGCGGTCTTGTGGAACAGGCCTCCAGCGGGGAACTCGATCACTGGGCTGCCACGCCTGACGGCCGCCTGGCACTGATCATCCTGCTGGACCAGTTTCGCCGCAACATATACCGGGGCAGCGCCGAGGCTTTCGCATGCGATCTCAAGGCGCTGAAGCTGTCCGTCGAGGGTGCGATGAATGCAGACCACAAATCCCTGACGGCAGTCCAGCGGATTTTCTTTTTCATGCCGCTGGAGCACTCGGAATCGATCAAGATCCAGGAAAAATCGGTGCGAATTTTCAATGCCCTGGCTGAAGGCGTTTCGGAAACCCTGCATGAAACATTTTTGACATTTGCCCATTTTGCCGAGCTGCACAGAGACATCATCGCTGAATTCGGCCGCTTCCCGCACCGTAACCAGTTCCTTGGCCGCTCGAATACGCCCGAAGAAGAAGCCTATCTGGCCAGTTCGGACAGCGTCCTGAAATAAGGAGAACGCATGCTCAATAGGGAATTACGCAGAGTCGCCGTGATTGGCGGCACCAGGGTACCTTTTTGCAGATCGCATACTGCTTACGCAGAGCTGTCCAACCAGGACCTGATGACCACGACCCTCCGGGGGCTGGTCAGCAAATACAATCTCCAGGGCAAGCAGTTGGGCGATGTGTCCCTGGGTGCAGTCATCAAGCATTCCCGGGACTGGAACCTGGCCCGGGAATGCGTACTTGGCAGCGGGCTCGCCGCTGAAACGCCCGCTTTCGACCTGCAGCGGGCCTGCGGAACCGGCCTGGAGGCTGCCATCCTGATCGGCAACAAAATTGCGCTGGGACAAATCGATGCCGGTATTGCGGGAGGCGTAGACAGTATCAGCGATGCGCCGGTGGTATATCCCGACGGCTACCGGCAAATCCTGATGAAAAGCTATCGAGGCCGGTCGCTCGGACAGAAACTGGCGCCTTTT
>JAJRXW010000039.1 GCA_024276095.1 Gammaproteobacteria bacterium | reverse complement strand
GCCGGTGGCGTAGGGCTGCTGTTCCTGTGGCTGGTTGCACCCAGGATCATTCCGGATCGCAACCCGTTGATGTCCGACACCAAGCCACGGCTGTACAACGCGATTCTGCATGTCACCGAAGATGGCTTTGCAAACGGCAAGCCCCTGGCCGAAGTGCGGGCGAAAACCGAGAATCGTATTCGTATCGACCGCATCCAGCGTACCGAAAGCCTGTTTGTTGCCAAGCTGCCGTCTGTCAAGCTGCAACCCGGAGACCGGCTGTACCTGAAGGACACTACCGAAAGACTGAAGGAATTCGAACAGGCGCTGGGCGCAACGCTCTTCAGTGCCAGCGATGTGGAGCACCCGGTCAGCGAGGACGCCCCCCTGGCGACCGAAGGACAGCAGCTTGCGGAAGTGGTCATTACGCGAGGTTCTCCGTTGCATAACTGGACGCTGAATGCAGCAAGATTTTCCACACGCTACGGCCTGGTGCCGCTGGCACTGCATCGGCCGCGTGCCGAAAGCGATATCAGCGGCGATATCGGTGCGACCCGCCTTCGTTCGGGCGATGTGCTGCTCGTGCAGGGTTCCCGCGATGCCATTACCGGTCTGCGCGAGAGCGGCTCGATGCTGGTGCTCGATGGAACGATGGACCTTCCGCATACAGATCGCGCACCGCTGGCGCTGGGAATCATGCTGGGCGTGGTGGCATTTGCCGCCGGCGGCTGGCTGCCGATCTCGGTCAGTGCGGTGTTCGGTGTCGGCCTGATGCTTCTCACCCGCTGCCTGCAATGGCGCGATATCGGTGAATCGCTCAACATTCCTGTCATCATGATTATCGTCGGCAGCCTGTCGCTGGGTTTTGCCATGATGGAAACCGGCGGCGCGCACTACATTGCCGAGCTGTTTGTCGTGGCAACCCGGGATTTGCCCACCCCGGTCATTCTCAGCGGACTGATTCTGCTGATGACCATTCTGACCAATGTGGTCTCCAACAATGCTGCCGCTGTCATCGGCACACCGATTGCCGTGAGCATTGCAGAGCAGATCGGTGCTCCCGTGCAGCCATTCGTCCTGGCGGTAATATTCGGCGTCAACATGAGCTTCGCAACGCCTATCGGCTATCAGACCAACCTGTTGATCATGAGCGCGGGCGGCTACCGGTTTTCGGACTTCATGCGTGTCGGCATTCCGCTGACGATCGTCATGTGGCTGGCCTTTTCCCTTATCATGCCGGTACTGTATGACCTGTAGGGAGCGGTCTTCCGGTCGCCTTGACCCTGGAGCCTCCGGCGTGGATACTCCGTGCCATGATTGATTCGATCAACGTTCGAGGTTGGTGGTGGACCCTCTCTGCGAGGAGGGGTGCTGGCTAGCACGTCACGATTGATTAGCCAATAACCCATCTTCGCGTCGCGGGGGTGGGTTTTTTATTGCCTGGAATTTAATGCAAGCACCATTCGATATTACCGCCGATCTGGATACTCCGGTTTCTGCATTCCTGAAGCTGGCGCCGCTGCAGCCGCGCTATCTGCTGGAAAGCGTGGAAGGCGGTGCATACCTGGCCCGTTATTCGTTCCTGGGATTCGGCGAGGTAACCGACTTTCGGCTGGACGGTGACGGCATACATTTTGGCGACAGCCATTTTCCACCCCCGGCAGGCAGGCAGGAATTGCTGCAGGCACTGCGGGATGCGCTGGCCAGAGCGCCCCGCCTGAGCCCGGAAATTCCAGGCCTGCCTTTTTCCGGTGGCCTGGTGGGGGCCGCCGGGTACGAT
Source organism: Gammaproteobacteria bacterium (assembly GCA_024276095.1). GTDB lineage: Bacteria > Pseudomonadota > Gammaproteobacteria > Steroidobacterales > JAJRUG01. Next base: position 2,142 of record JAJRXW010000039.1, on the reverse strand, counting down.
GTGGTGAGATATTTCGAGAACCTTCCGCATGCGCCCGCCCTGCCTGAAGTGCCTTCGTCGCCGCTGGCCGCATACCTGGCGGCAGACTCGTTGCTGGTATTCGATCACCTGACACGCAGGATCGCCCTGCTTCATGCCGGCAGCGAATCGGATCGTGCCAGGCTCCGCGATGAAATCGTTCGGTTGCTCAAAGCACCGGTACCGGCCGCGCCGGCGAATCCCGGCTATGGTCCACCGGTTCAAAGCCTGTCGGGCGATGAGTTCGAGGCGGCTGTCGAGGCCGCCAGGGGCTACATTACCCGGGGCGATATTTTCCAGCTGGTCCTGTCGGTACGTTTTTCCGGCGAACACGAGCTGTCTCCGTTCGAAACCTATCGTGCGCTGCGTTTGTTGAATCCGTCGCCCTACATGTTTTTCTGCGATCTGGGCGATGTGCAGGTTGTCGGTTCTTCGCCGGAAGCACTGGTCCAACTTTACGGCGGGCATGCTTCTCTTCGGCCAATCGCCGGCACCCGGCCCCGGGGAGCGGACCCCGAGCAGGACATCGCCAACGAACATTCCCTGCTGGCCGACGAGAAGGAAAATGCCGAGCATGTCATGCTGGTCGATCTGGCCAGGAACGATCTGGGCCGCGTGGCCACAGCGGGTTCCATTCATGTCGATCCCTACCGGTCCATTGAGCGTTACAGTCATGTGATGCATATCGTCAGTGGCGTGCAGGGACAGCTGGCGGACGGCAAGGACGCCTTTGACCTGTTTGCCGCTGCGTTTCCAGCCGGCACGCTGGTCGGTGCGCCCAAAGTGCGCGCCATGGAACTGATCGATGAGTTCGAGCCGGTCCGGCGCGGGCTTTATGCCGGCACAGTGGGATATTTCGGCCAGGGGGGCGATATGGACCAGGCGATTGCCATTCGCACCCTCGTGTTCGCTCGTGGTACCTATAGTTACCAGGCCGGTGCCGGAATTGTCGCCGACAGCGTTGCCGAGACCGAATACGAGGAAGTGCTGGCCAAAAGTGCGATTTTGCGCAGAGCGCTGGCGATGGCGGAGGAAGGGCTGTGAAGCCGCGAATGTTGCTGATCGATAACTACGATTCGTTCACCTACAACCTGGTGCAGGCGTTCATGGTACTGGGCGCCGAGGTGACCGTTGTCAGGAATAACCGGATCACCGTCGCGCAGGCGCTGGCAGCGGAGCCTACTCACCTGGTGATTTCTCCGGGGCCCGGACGACCCGAGAATGCAGGCGTTTCGCTGGACCTGATCGCCGCATTCGCGGGCCGGATCCCGATGCTGGGCGTGTGCCTGGGCCACCAGTGCCTGGTGGCGCATTTTGGCGGGCAGATTGTTTCTGCACAGCGCCTGATGCACGGCAAGACCTCGATGGTGCATCATCAGGGGACCGGAATTTACCGGGGGCTCAGCCAGCCGTTTCAGGCCGGCCGCTACCATTCGCTGTCCGCCGATCTGAACAGTCTGCCGGATGTGCTCGAGATCACGGCACGAACCGGACGGGATGAGATCATGGGAGTACGGCACCGGGATCTGCCGATGGACGGTGTGCAGTTCCATCCTGAAAGTATCCTGACACCGGAAGGCGACAGCTTGCTGAACAACTACTTGTATCCAGGCGAAGAAGAATGATGAAGATTGAACCAAAACAGATTCTGGAACAGCTGCTCAACGGCAGTCATCTGACCGAGGATCAGGCCGCCGGCCTGATGCACAGCCTGACCGACGCTGCGATGTCACCGGCCGTTGCCGGTGCCCTGCTGGTTGCGTTGCGGGCCAAAGGAGAGACCGCCGATGAGCTGCGTGGTTTCGCCGGCTCCATGCACGATCTGGCGCGGCCGGTTGAACTGCCCGCCGGACTGAATGCGGCCGACTCGGTTGGAACCGGTGGCGACGGGTCGGGCAGCCTGAATCTTTCCACCGGGTCTGCGCTGCTGGCGGCAGCCTGTGGCGTGCCGATGGTCAAGCACGGCAACCGCTCGGTGTCGTCCCGGTCCGGTAGTGCCGATGTACTCGAGGCACTGCGTGTGCCGTTCCCGAAAAACCCCGAAGTGGCGCTGGCCTGCCTTGAGCAGTGCAATTTTTCTTTCCTGTTTGCGCCGTGGTTCCATCCGGCCATGAAAGCCGTTGC
>JAJRXW010000322.1 GCA_024276095.1 Gammaproteobacteria bacterium | reverse complement strand
GCGCAGGGGTAGGCGGAGAATATGGCGAAGGCGCATTGCGGCTTGGCGGTAAAACGGTCCAGTATTACAGCACGGCCGCGGTATCGATCGGGTTTCAACTGGGCGCGCAGAGCAAGACGGTCATCATTCTGTTCATGCAGCAACAGGCATTGGAACAGTTTCAAAAAAGCGACGGATGGAAAGCCGGCGTCGATGGATCCGTGGCGCTGATCAAACTCGGCGCCGGCCAGTCGATTGATACGACGAGCCTCAAAGACCCGATTATCGGCTTTGTATTCGGCAACAAGGGCCTGATGTACAACCTCACGCTGGAAGGGTCCAAGTTCACCAAAATCACCCGCTGACCGAAGCTTATGTCAAATGCCGGGCGCCGATACCGTGAACTGGCTCACTGAATTATAAGCGCAAGGGTACTACTGTTCGTGCACGGACCAGTGGGCATCCGTGCCTGAGCATCGATGCCTGTATAACAACAAGCAACAAACACACGCGCCGAGCACGGACCCGAATCAGGGCTCTTGCGCGCTGCATAAGCAGTCAGGAATATGACAGAAAACAACAAGAATAACGGGCAGTTGGAAGACTTTTTTGATGACAGTCCTACGGACGAATTGCCAACCCTGGCCCACCCCGGCCAGCCCCCGGAAGACGACGATACCGTGAACTCCCTGGGCATCGATTGCGATTGCCCGACGAGCACCGGCATTGCCGTGCTGGAGCCCGGTGAGACCGCTGATGACACCGATACTGAAGAGCACCAGGCAGTACTGACCCGGTATGAGGCAGAAATACTGGAGCTGCGGTCCGGCTACGAGGAAATCGAAACAACCCTGGAGCACCGGGATGAAACCCTCCGGCAACTCCGCGCTGAAATAGCGCAGCGCAATGCCGCTTACGAGGAGCTGGAGTGTGAGTTACAGGCCATTGCCGCCGAACGCGCCTCGGCCGAGTCTGCCGCCGCTGAACTGCGCCAGTCGCTGGAACAGCGCGATGTCGATATGGAGCAGGTGTCGGCAGGTGCCGAGAATGCGGTTCGTGAACTGGCAGACAGCCGGGCCGAACTGAATGAACTTCAGGCGCAAATCAACCAGGTGCGGACAGCAGCAGATGAGCACCGGAACGACGCGGCGAACGTTGAACAGCGCGCGGAAGAACTGGCACGATTGAATGCCGAACAGCGGGCCGAGCTGGCCACACTCACGGCTTATATCGATGGCCGCAAGGCTGACTGGGAATCCCTGCACAACGAACTTCGCCTGCATCGCGAAACGATTACAGGCCTGGAACTCAGCCTCGACGCCGCAGCAGAGTCACTGACGCGCAAGGAAGAAGAGAAACAGGCGCTGGTCGCGAAAATAGCCCATCTGGAGCATCGCTTCACCGCGCTCGATGAGCACCGTGCCAGTGCTGACAGGGAGATTGCCGCATCCAGGGCCAGGCTCGATAAAGTGCACATGGAATTTGAAGAGCAACTGGCAGCCCTGCAGGCGCTGCTGGAGCAAAAGGACCAGACCATTGATCATCTTCAGCGCAATCTGCAGAACCAGCTTTCCGCACTCCGTACGGTATGGGACAGGACCGAAAGTCTCGGCGCCAACGAGCCCTCCATCCGAACCCCGGATGCCCCGCCGACGTATCGCATCGTTACCGATGAGCAGCAGGCGGATCGTTCGGTCACCTGCCTGATGGTCGCCACCAACGAAGATCGCGTGATGAAATACCCGCTGTACAAAAAGGTCATTACGATCGGACGATCGCACCACAGCGATATCCAGATACGGACAGAATATGTCAGCCGTGAGCATGCGCGTATCCTGACCGATGACCTGGGCACATTTATCGAAGATCTCGGCAGCAGAAACGGTATCCGGGTCAATGCCATGCAGGTTGAGAAACGACGCCTCAAGCACGGTGACCGGGTCAATATCGGTGAGGTCCATTTCAAGTTTATCGATCTTCGGGACCGGGAATCCGGCGAAGGCAACGCCTGATCGCAAAAACCGTCGGCCGTGACAGCGGTCCTGTGAATTCCCTCACAGACAATTGCGCCGATCTGCCCCATGCTGGGCTGGATGCCAATATTGACGCATTCCAGCACCACCGCCGATTCAGCGACCGCGGCAAAAAAAGCCGGTGGCAAATTCGGCCAGAAAGTCCGGAAAATCCTGTTCAGGAAACTATGGCTGCCGCGGATCGTCTACGAAGGCCTCCCCTATCTGTATATCCTGGTCGGCATCTTTACACTGATTTCCGGCGTC
>JAJRXW010000321.1 GCA_024276095.1 Gammaproteobacteria bacterium | reverse complement strand
TTTGCAGGCCGATCAGCTCGATGAAGCTGCAGCCATGGCGGCCCAGCAGGCGGCAGAAGAGGCGATGCGAGGCGCTGCCGGCGAAGACCTGGCCAGGGCCCAGGAACAGCTGGTCGAAGCATCGGCCCGTTATCGTGCCGCTCAGAAGCTGAGCGGCAAACGACGCTAGCAACCGGGCCCTTGCCCGGGCCGGCGCAGCATTATTGCGCAGAAAAATAGATATCTCCGTACCAGGCCAGGGCTTCACCACCGGTATTGTCGGAATCGGACATCACCGCTACGGCATCCAGGTATCGAATATCCGTACCGAACAACAGTTTGAAGTCTTCACGGATGTTGCGCCGTTCGGTAACCCATTGCCCCTTTAACGCCTGGCCGGCACGCACCGCGATCATGCGGACATTGCCGGTATAGGCATTTGCCCATTGCGCCCCCATTGGCTGTGAGCTGGACCAGACATAGTTAACAGCCCTGGTTCGCCAGAAAAAAGCACCGCCGGAAAATACCACATAGACGCGCGCCGGATAGTCATCACCCTGTTTGCTTCGCTCATCCGGATGGCCGAGCGTATGGTCGATTTTCCAGCGCCAGTTCAGATAAGGCGTTTTGCCAAGGTCGATTTTTATTTTCCTGACCAGCCCGGAGGCGGCAGCCTTGCTGCGCGCCTGCAGGACAGTTTGACCATCCAGCGTAACCAGCTGGTAGTCGGTATGGCCGGCAAAGCCTTTTTCTGTCCAGCCATCCAGTTTGCCGGTCGAGAATTCCCCGACCGGGACCGGGCTGTCCGCCATCGCCGTCATGGCCAGCAGCATCGCGGACAGCAGCAAATATCTGTTCATTGTTCACCGTCCTTGTTCTTCGGTGACGCTTTCACCGGTTCGAAATAGCGCGCAATCACGTCTGCATCGTCCAGGTGCCGCCGGCCGACAAAGGCAATGGCGTGATGGCCCCACTGGCGCATGGCTCCCGGGGCAGGCACTCCCATGGGCCAGATCAGCCAGCGCTCGGCGCGCCGGGTGCCCGGCACGATACCGTCCTCACCGAACAGGCTGCGCCTGCCGCCATTCGCCACCGGCAGAGAACGCAGCGCCCGATAATCGGCCGGAAGGTAGGTGATGCTCGTCGCGGGTTCCTGGTTTTCGGGGGCATCGGCGTAGATTTTCTGCAGGTAATGCCGGCCCGTGGAAATGCGGATGACCATACGCTGCCTGCCGGTCAGCACCGGTGCCTGTTGAGCCACCAGCGGTGGTTCGCCGTACTGTCGCAATGCGTCCGGAATCAGCCGCAATCCGGGCGATGTAAAGGACATCTGGTAACAACCGCAATTGTGGACCGTATCGTAGAGCAGCGGGCGCCCGTCGGTATCGAGGGTCACCCGCCAGGTAATGCCGTCCATATGCCCGCCGAGCAGATCGAAAGGACCGCTGAGCGGGCGCTGCGGGAACCAGATGACGTAGTTGAGCTGCAGCAGTACCCGGCCGTCATAGCGGGTATGTGAAAGAAGGCGGTAGACGACTGCTTCATCGGTGACTACCCGGGGTACCGGTGCGTCGCTCCAGGCGGGCCGGCCGATTCGATCCGCGTCGCCGAGAGTATCGATCTCCCATACCGGGGCGAAGGCAGCGAACAGCGCCTCCAGGCCGGGTTCATCGGGTGCCGGAACAGCCAGCGGGTTGCGGGCGGCCCTGGTTAACAAATCGCTTACCTGCGCGGGCGACAGAATATTCGATTCGGGAGGGGCATAGCGCACAAGTGTGCCTTCCACCGGCAAGTCCTCAAGTGACAGGGCAAAAACCTCCCGTGTCCGGTTGTGCAACCGGGTCGTGCCCATGTTCACGAACAACGAGGTGAGGGGATACAGGCCCATGACTCGCCAACTGGTGCGGTATTCGTCGGGCACCACGGCCCGCTCACGAAGCTGTGCCATTCTCTCCGGCCGGCCACGATCCGCTTCCCACAGCTCCTGTCCGCAACTGTCGATCATCTGCGCTGCCGTTTTTCCCGCCGCCAGGTGCTGCGCCAGGGACTGCCGTTGTGCGGACGGCAGGTTGGCCAGTTCGACCAGCCGCGCCTCGCGGTCCAGTCCCCGCATCAGGCTTGCCCACTGTGCCAGCGCCCCCGGATCGAGTGCTTCGTTGCGATAGGATGCCAGCAGGCGGTTGACGCGCAGATAGGGAAACCCCCTGACGCCGGCTGCCTGCGCGTCCCGGACCCCGGCATCCGCCACCGCCTGGTCCATGGCCGCAAGATAGCCGCGGCAGAGCGAGGGAGCCTCATCGGGCCTTTGTGCGGCTCCGCTACAGCCCGCCAGCAGCACCGGCAGCAACAAGACAGCAAATCGAAAGGCAGCACTCACCCCGAACCCCGGACGCTTCAACCGGCATCATCATAGCGCATGACGAATACCGCGCCTGTGCGGACAGGACGGCAGCAGGCCCGTCGGGAGCGGTGTGACCCCATCGCGGGTATCCCGTTGTGCACCAATAATTGAGACCGGCCGCAAAGACAATACCGCCCATCACGGGTAAAGTACTGCCTGTACAGGTACCGACGGGCGGGCATGGCGCCGGTGTCCGACCGGCATGCTAGAGGGGACAGGGTATTTTGGAACTGACGGTGGTCATTCTCGCAGCGGGCCGTGGCCAGCGCATGAAGTCCGCGTTGCCGAAGGTTTTACAGCCACTGGCCGGCCGGCCGTTGCTGGAGCATGTCGTGCGTACTGCCGGGAAGCTTTCTCCGGCGGGAATCGTGGTGGTTTACGGCGAAGGCGGTGAACGGGTTCGCGCGGCGATGGCAGCTCACGATCTGTGCTGGGCACACCAGGCCGAACAGCTGGGAACGGGCCATGCGGCCCAACAGGCATTGTCCCTGATCGATAGCCGGCACCAGGTGCTGGTATTGTGCGGCGATGTGCCGCTGGTCCGGGTGCAAACGCTGAAAAAACTCGTTTTTGCCGCCGGTGACGATTCGCTGGCGGTATTGACGGTGGCGATGGCGGACCCGACCGGTTATGGCAGAATTATTCGCGATGCCGAAAACAGGGTGCGGGCGATTGTCGAAGAGAAAGATGCTACGCCGGAGCAACGGAAAGTAGCGGAGATCAACACCGGCCTGATTGTCTGTCCCGCTCACTACCTTAAGGTCTGGCTTGAGCAGCTTAAAGCTGACAATGCCCAGGGAGAATATTATCTGACGGACATTATCGCGCGAGCGGTCGATGAAGGTGTTCATGTCAAGGCGGTAACCGCCGAATCGGAGTCGGAGGTCATGGGAATTAACGACAAACTGCAGCTGGCACAGGCGGAAACGGCCAACCGGCAAAAACTTGCCAGAGAGCTGATGCAAAATGGAGTGACGCTGGCGGATCCGGAGCGAATAGACGTTCGTGGAGAATTGATCTGCGGGAAAGACGTCTACATCGATGTCAATGCAATTTTCGAAGGCAAAGTGGAACTCGGAGACAATGTCAGCATCGGCCCGAATACCGTCATCAGGGATTCGATAATCGGTGCGGGCACCCGGATTCACCCCAACTGCGTGATCGAGCAGGCGGTCATGGCCGATCACTGCGAGGTCGGTCCTTACGCACGGTTGCGGCCGGGCGTAGAACTTGCAGAACGTGCCAAGCTGGGCAACTTCGTGGAACTGAAGAAAAGTCATATCGGGGTGGGCAGCAAGGTCAACCATCTGAGTTATGTCGGCGATGCGAGTATTGGCGCCAGGGTCAACGTCGGTGCGGGCACTATTACCTGCAATTACGATGGTGCCAACAAATACCGGACGGTCATTGGCGATGGAGCATTCATCGGGTCGGGGGTGCAGCTGGTCGCACCCGTGGAAGTCGGTGCAGATGCGACCATCGGTGCGGGGTCAACCATTTCAAAATCGGCGCCTGCCGGTGAACTGACCGTGGGCCGCAGCAGGCAAACGGTAGTGCGTGGCTGGAAGCGGCCTGCCAAGGACAAAAAGGACTAGCTCGCGCGCAGCGGGCTGGCGTATACGGACAGACAGACAGGCTCAGGAACATGTGTGGAATCGTTGGAGCAGTAGCGGAAAGAAACGTCGTGCCCATCCTGATGGAGGGTTTGCGGCGCCTTGAATACAGAGGTTACGATTCCGCGGGCATCGCAGTGGTCGATGGCGGATCATTGCAGCAGCATCGCCGCGTCGGCAAGGTAGCCCGGCTGCAGGCTGCGCTGGATGAAGCGCCGCTGCGCGCCGGAAGCGGCATTGCCCACACCCGCTGGGCGACCCACGGGGTGCCCAGCGAGTGCAATGCGCATCCTCATCAGTCCAGCGACACGATCACCGTGGTGCATAACGGCATTATCGAAAACCACCTGGAGCTGAAAGCGGAGCTGATCGACCTAGGCTATGAATTTCTTTCCGATACCGATACCGAGGTCATTGCGCACCGGATTCATCATCATCTGAAATCGGGTGGCGACCTGCCGTCAGCGGTTACCGCAACCATTGCGGAACTTAAAGGGGCCTATGCCCTGGTGGTAATGTCCAGAGACGATCCGGGCAGGCTGATACTGGCGCGCTGCGGGTGCCCGGTAGTGGTGGGCCTGGGAATCGGAGAAAATTTTGTCGCTTCCGACGTGGCTGCTCTGTTGCCGGTAACGCGCCAGTTTATTTTTCTCGAAGAAGGGGACATCGGTATCGTAACCCGCTCGGATGTGACCATTCATGATCAGGGCGGTCAGAAGGTCGAGCGGCCCGTCAGTGAAAGTCAGCTATCCGCAGACGCCACGGAGCGCGGCCGTTTCAGGCACTTCATGCTCAAGGAGATCTACGAGCAGGCTGAGGCAGTGGCAAATACGCTCGCCGAACGTATGGGCGACGGCCGCGTTCTGGATGCGGCATTCGGGCCCGGTGCAAAAGATGTCCTGGAGCGGACCGGCGCTGTCCATATAGTGGCCTGCGGTACCAGCTACCATGCCGGCCTGATCGCAAAGTACTGGATCGAAGAGCACTGCGCTGTGCCCTGCAGCGTCGAGATTGCCAGCGAGTATCGATATCGAACCGTAGTCGTTCCGAACGACTGCCTGTTTATCACCATCTCCCAGTCCGGCGAAACGGCCGATACGCTTGCGGCCGTCCGGGCCGCGAAAGACATGGGCTACCTGGCCACGATGACGATCTGCAATGTGCCCGAGAGTTCACTGGTTCGCGAGTCCGACCTGGTGCTCATGACCCGGGCGGGCCCGGAGATCGGCGTGGCATCGACAAAGGCATTCACGACGCAACTGGCGGCCCTGTCTTTGCTTACCATCGCGCTGGGTCGATATCGTGGTATGAGTGTGGAACGGGAACGACAGCTGGTCACGATGCTGTATGCGTTGCCCGAGATGATCGAGCAGGTGCTGACGCTCGATGACGCGATCAAGCAGATGGCAGAAGAGTTCGCCGAGCGGAACCATGCACTGTTTCTTGGCCGGGGTGTGCAAAATCCGGTGGCCATGGAAGGAGCGCTCAAGCTCAAGGAAATATCCTATATCCATGCAGAGGCCTATCCGGCAGGAGAACTCAAACACGGCCCGCTGGCACTGGTCGATGAAGACATGCCGGTGGTGACGGTGGCGCCGGGCGACAGTCTCCTGGAGAAACTGAAGTCCAATCTCCAGGAGGTTCGGGCACGCAAGGGACAGCTGTTCGTATTTGCCGATCCGCAGGTTGAGTTCGAGGATGCCGAAGGCATTCATGTCCTGCGAATGCCGGCCCACATCGAGGATTTCCAGGCACCGATTCTGTACACGATACCGTTGCAGCTGCTTTCATATCATGTCGCGGTACTCAAGGGCACCGATGTCGACCAGCCCAGGAATCTTGCGAAATCCGTGACTGTCGAATAGGAATCCCCGGTTAGCCGTTCCGGAATGAGCAGATATCCAGCCCTTCCAGCAACTCCGGAAGAATCTCCCCGGACGGGCCGGTCAACTCGACGCTGGCCATGTCGCTTACGTCGCTTGGCTGAGTATTGACGATAATGATCCTGGCGCCGCTGTTTCTGGCCGTATGGATCAACCCGGATGCCGGATAAACGGATGCGCTGGTGCCAATGACCAGCAGGCAATCGATTCGGGCGCACAGGCTTTCGGCTTTCTTCCAGGTATCCAGCGGCAGCCCTTCGCCAAACCAGACCACGGCGGGCCGGAGAAAGTGCCCGCACTGCGGGCATTTTCCCAGCGAAGGAGGATGTTCCAGGTCGAGCGTCCGTTCGTATCCGCAAAAAGCATCGCAGCGGTCTTTGGTTATCGTTCCATGCAGGTGATAAATATGTTGCCCGGGCACTCCCGCACGCTCGAGCAGGTTGTCGACATTCTGGGTAATCTGTATCAGTCGTTTTTGTTTGCCCAAAGCGACATGGCCGGGGTTCGGGCTGGCTTTGGCGAGGGTTTGCCGGCGCCAGTTGTACCATTCGATAACATGTTCGGGATTGGCGAAAAAGCCTTCCCTGGAAGCCAGCGCGGCGGGATCGAATCGCGACCAGAGAGCATCGGCCTGGGCGCCCCTGAAAGTGGAGATACCCGATTCCGCACTCAGGCCGGCACCGATAAAAGCGGCCACATGCTTTGCCTGAATCAGCAGCGCGCGTGCATCCGCGAGCAAAGGCGAATAGTTGGTCATAGCCGGAATACCTGTCGAGTGGCGGGTGTTGCGATGCAGATCGGGTAATCTCCGGTGACCATACGGGGGTCCATTATCTCATTGCACGGTATCGCTCATCCATCGGCCGGCGGTCCGCGGCCAGGCGGGCGTTGGCCCGGTTCCGCCCCGTCAACACGCGGTTCAGCTTCGGTTCAGCTTGCTGCAGCTATGATCAATGCTGGCGTAAGTACGGCTCCGGAATGCCACCGGGCCACAGGAGGCTGATGATGCATGCCGCAGCGCATATGGAACGTGTGACCCGGATCGGGATTCTGGCGCTCGCGCTTGTTTTCGGAATCGGCCATCTGCGCGCAGAGTCCCCGGGCGATGCAGGACAGGCCTATGATTCGGCGGCACTCCGGGACCTGGTGGGCCCGGTTGCACTGTACCCGGACGATCTGCTGGCCATTGTTCTGCCGGCATCGACCTATCCCGTGCAGATCGTTCAGGCCGCCCGGTATCTCGATCAATACAATCAGAACCAGGACCTGACGCCCAATGACAGCTGGGACGATTCGATTGTCGCGTTGCTCAATTACCCCGAGGTCATCGACCTGCTGAATGCCGATCTGGACTGGACCTGGAGGCTGGGAGATGCCGTGCTCAACCAGCAGGCAGATGTGCTCAGGGCGATCCAGCAATTTCGTGACCGCGCCTATGCGGCAGGCAATCTGAACAGTGACGATCGACAGGTCGTGCGCTATGTCGACGATGCAATCGAAATCAGGCCGGTAGAAAAAGAAATCATCTATGTTCCCTACTATCAGCCCGAGCGGGTAATCGTCTATCAGAGTGCCCCCGCCTACTACTATTACCCGTCTCCTTATCCGGTTTACTATTATCCGTATCCGGCAGGTTATTCGTTTCGATCCGGGTATTTCTGGGGAATCACAACAGCATTCGCTGTCGGCTGGGATACGCATCGGCTCCGCGTGCGTCACCATCGGTTCCGGACTCACCCCTATTACGGCTATCAGTACCAAAGCAGTTTTACGGTGAGGCGTCACCGCGATTTCAACCGGCGGGTGTGGCGCGGCAACGCGGATCATGACGCTTCAGGCAGATTCCGCAGCAGCGATTCGTGGCGGCCGGGAAGGCGACATGGAGCGCGCCCCTTCAGGGGCGGGACAACAGAGCGTCGCCATCGGGTCAAAGCTGCGAACGAACGGGCAGAGCTTCGTCAGGGCAGAACCGAGCGCCGCCGGGGAGAACATGCCAGGGATACAGTGAGCCGGGGCGCCGGCCGCCCCGAACGGCATGCCGCCGCCCGGTCACCGCAGCGGCGTGACGGAAAGTTCACGGCCAGGCGGAATCTGCAGGCCCGCCGGGCCACAGCGGACAGGCCCAGCCCGCGCCTGGCAATACGCAGCACGCCGCGCGAGCACCGGCGTGCCGCAGCACAACCCGGCCAGGCCCGCCGGCAACAGCCTGAACGCCATGGCGGGAAAAGAGCTGCGGCGCCAACGCGGAGCAGGGTGGCCAGTACGGGACCGGCACGAGAGCATCGGGCCGGCCGCGGTCGCGCCCGGCAAAGTGCGGGTACCGCAACCGGCAAAAAGCAGCACAGGCAACGATAACGAAGCGGGAGGGCTGTAATCCTGCCTAGTGCCCGGTGCCGCTCGAATTGTCCGGGCCGGTGCCGGGTGACTCGCCGCTCCTGGCCAGGTACTGGCCGACCAGCGAACCAACGGTTTCCAGCGTATTTTCTTCCACGGTGAAACAGGGCGGTTGCCGTCGCAGGCTATGCCAGCTTTGCGACTCGACAACCTGGTGAAGATAGGACAGGTTCCGGTCAATGATCTCCATGTAGGGATTTCTTCCGTCAAACAGCACTTCGATATATCGGTAGGCACGATTGAAAGTCGAATCCAGCCGGGACCGGGCGGAATCTTCGTAAAACACCGGTGTTTGTCGCAGCAGGTCCTCTCCGGACCGATAGCGTACGGATTGCCGGTCGTCGTCGGCGGGCTCGGTGGCAATACCGGCGAGCACGAACTCGGCATAAAGCCGGTCGCGGCACTTTTCCAGATAGCAACGGTCCGCCATTTGCGCCAGCAGATCGGCCGTTCCCAGCAGATGCCCGACCACGCTGTCTTTCGGGTCTTCCAGCTCTATCTCATCCAGCGCGATTTCATAGCCGGTGAAATGAATCACCTCCATGGCGACCGATGCGAGGTGTCCCATACCGATGCGGGGAAAATAATCACGCAGGAATTCGGCGCTGCGGGTGACATGCCAGGTGGTGAATTCCGCACCGTTCAGTCGGTCCGGCTCATCGGCCTTGCGGATATATCCGGAGTCATGAAACAGCGCAGCGATCAGCCCCATCAGGATCCGCTCATCGCCCAGCCGGTCGTCCGGTTCCCGGCTCCGCTCGTGGCCCGCCATAAGCCGTGCCATCGCAAGCGTCACATCGAGGGTATGCTGGATATCATGATAGACGGTGTCGCAGCCGGTGTAATTCAGGTATTTCCCGGTAAACAGCCGGTCAAAGTCGTGGAAGGCCAGCCACAGCACATCGAAATCCGTATCGGGATACAGGTCCAGGAAGAGCTTGTGGACGGCGTCCCTGACAGCCTCGATAGAACCGACGTTGACGGTGTTGGTGACATCGTAGATGTTGCGCCGGTCCTGGATGGTGGATCGCGAGCCGGGCAGGAATTTCATTTCAGCAGGCATGCTATAGCGTAACAGGTGATCTGTATCCTTTGTTATCCGAATTCAGCCCACGCCGGTGCATGGTCGGACGGTTTTTCCAGCGCCCTGGGCTCGATATCGATTTCGCTGCGGGTGCACTGCGCCGCCATCTCCGGTGATGCGAGTATCAAATCGATGCGTAAACCACGATTACGTCGAAAGCCCGCCGCCCGGTAATCCCACCAGCTGAAGGATTTCTCCGGCTGGTCGAATATCCGGTATACGTCGACCAGGCCCAGGTCCTGCAGCGCCCTGAGTTGCGCGCGTTCCGGCTCACTGCAAAGAATCCGGTCCCGCCATTCTTCCGGGGCGTGTACGTCGCGGTCTTCCGGAGCAATATTGAAATCCCCGAACATCACCAGGCGCGGGTAGGACTGCAGCGCTTTTTGAACGTGCTCATGCAGTGCCTCGAGCCACTCGAGTTTATAGGCGTATTTTTCCGAACCGACAGCCTGGCCGTTGGGAACATAGAGATTGATTACCCGCGTTTCTCCATAGGTCGCCGCGATGAAGCGTTTTTGCTCATCGTCATAACCCGGTATGCCGCGGGTAACCTCGGTCGGTTCCCGGCGGGACAAAAGGGCAACGCCGTTGTATGTTTTCTGGCCATCGACCGCGCTGCGGTAGCCCGCTGCCGCTATCTCGGTTACCGGGAAGGCATCGGTCTGCATCTTGATTTCCTGCAGGCCGAGAACATCCGGCTGGTGCGCATCGAGCCAGTCCAGCACATGGGGCAGACGGACACGGATGGAATTGACGTTCCAGCTGGCAATCTTCATTGAGCGACGGCGGGGGGCCGGTCTTCAACCAGCAGGCCGGCTTGTCTGACGAGGGCATCGATGTCGGGGGGCCTGCCGCGAAACGCGATAAACGCCTCGCCGATATCCCTGGTACCGCCGATCTCGAGGATACACCGGCGAAAGCGCTGTGCCATATCCTTGTCAAACAGCCCGTTCTCCTCGAAAGCCGAGAAAGCATCGGCCGCCAGAACTTCGGCCCATTTATAACTGTAGTATCCGGCGGCATATCCCCCGCCGAATATGTGCGAAAACGCATGGGCAAAACGATTGTATTCCGAACTGCTGAATACCGACACCTGTGCTCTGATTTCCGCCAGCAATTCGGGAATGCGTGCCCCGGCTTCCGGGCTGTATTCGGCATGCAGGCGAATATCGAAAAGAGCGAATTCCAGCTGGCGCATCATTTGCAGGCCGGAATGAAATACGCGTGAGGCCTGCAACTTGTCGATGAGCGCTTCGGGCAGGGGTTCATTCGTCTCAAAATGCCCCGATATTCTGGTGAGCACCTCGGGCTGCCAGGCAAAGTTCTCAAAAAACTGGCTGGGCAGCTCAACCGCATCCCATGGCACGCCGTTGATTCCGGATACGCTCGGATAATCGACCCGGCTGAGTAGATGGTGCAGCGTATGACCGAACTCATGGAACAGCGTTACGACTTCGTCGTGGGTCAGCAGGCTGGGGCGGCTGCGGGTAGGCGGCGAAAAATTGCAGACCAGGTGTGCAACCGGTTTTTGCAGTTCGCCGTTAAACCGTTTGCGACTGACGCATTCATCCATCCAGGCGCCGGAGCGCTTCTCCGGGCGGGCAAAAAGATCGATGAAAACGCCGCCTATTTCCGTACCGTCTTCCTCCACGAGACGGTAGTAGCTGACATCGCTGTGCCAGACATCGACGCTATCTGCGGGCGCTACGGTAAGTCCGTACAGCCCGTGTATTACCGAGAACAACCCCTGCAGGACCCTGTCCAGAGGAAAATAGGGCCTGAGTTCCTCATCCGAGACGGAATAACGCTCCATTCTCAGTTTCTCTGAATAATAGGCGATATCCCAGGGGTCCAGCGAGCGGCCGGCAAATCGCTCCAGCAGCTCCTTGTCCTTTAGCGCTGCCGGGTATGACCTTTCAGCCAGCTGCTGCAAAAACCCGCGCACTTCATCCACAGAAGTCGCCATTTTGGCTGCAATGGAATACTCGGCATACCCGTTGAATCCGAGCAGCCGGGTCGCTTCGTGCCGGAGCGACAGAATCTCTTCCATGATGGCGGTATTGTCGTAGGCCGGGTTGGCGGGCGCCGTGTCGGAAGCACGCGTTACCCAGGCCCGGTGCAGTTCCGCACGCAAATCCACATCGTCGGCGTAGTTGACGATGGCGGTATAGGTCGGCTGGTCGAGCCGAAACAGCCAGCCCTCGATCGATTTTTCGGCGGCATCGGCTGCTGCCCGCTCCAGTACCGTACTCGGAAGCCCGGCCAGCCGGTCGGCATCCGTGACATGGCAGGACCATTCTGCCATCGAGTCGAGAACATTCTGCTCAAACTGGGCCTGGATCTGGGTCAGCCGCTCCACTATGGCCTTGAACCGGGTTTTTTCGGCATCGGCCAGGTTGACCCCGGCCCGTTCGAAATCCCTGATGGCAAATTTCAACAGGTTGACCGCGCCGTCCGTCCGCGAGGGATCGATCTCACCGGCTACTTGCTGGTATACACGATACAGGGCATCATTCTGGCCCAGTTCGGTTTCGTAACGCGCAATTGCAGGCAGGCAGCGATTGTAGGTTTTTCGTAACCGGGGCGTGTTCGCCACCGCATGGAGGTGAGCCACAGGAGACCAGACCCGGTACAGCCGGTCGGCGAGTTCTTCCAGTGGCAGTATGGTATTTTCGAAATCCGGGCTGGAACTCGCTGCCTTTTCAAGAATCTCGTTCAGGCTTGCACTGTTATTCTCGATTGTCTCGTGTACGGCGGGTTCGACGTGTTCAGGACGTATGGCGCTGAACCGCGGTAACGCTTCGGTGTCCAAAAGCGGGTTGACAGTATTTTTTTGCAGCATCAGCGGGCCCGAATTCTTGTCTCAGGGACACAGTCTGCCTTAATAACCGGTTGAGGGAAACATATGGAAGGCGAACGACGGCTATCGAACGATTACGACCTGATTACCATTGGCGGTGGCAGCGGTGGCCTGGCGGCGGCCCAACGCGCCGCGGAGTACGGGAGAAAAGTAGCCGTTATTGAAAGAGGGCCGCTGGGCGGCACCTGCGTCAACGTGGGCTGCGTGCCGGAGAAGATCATGTGGGAGGCAGCCGGGCTTGCCCATACGGCCGAATACGCCAGAGACTATGGCTTTGCCGCCGAGGACGCGACTCATGACTGGCTGGCGCTGAAGGAAAAACGGGACGCATACATACAGCGCCTGAATGGCATTTATGCAACCAATCTTGACAGGCGCAATATCGACTGCATCAGCGGTACCGCTGTTCTTCAGGACGCTCACACCGTCAGCGTAGACGGGAAGACCGTCACCGCTGACGACATCATCATTGCCACCGGCGGCATGCCGATCGTTCCTGATATACCGGGTGCCGGGCTGGGAATGACGTCGGACGGATTTTTCGAGATGAAGCAGCGGCCACAACGTATTGCGATTGTCGGCAGCGGCTACATCGCGGTTGAACTGGCCGGCATGCTTAGGGCGCTGGGGTCTGAGGTCAGTGTTTTCGTTCGCTACGACAGTGTGCTGCGAAGCTTCGATGAGCTGATGCAGGCCTGCGTCGTGGAAGCGCTGGAAAGCGACGGGATCGAGCTGCATCGGTATGCCGTTCCGAAAAGCCTTGCAGCCGAAGATGGCGGGCTTTTTCTGGGCACCCAGAATCTTCATCGGCATGGACCGTTCGATGCGCTCATCTGGGCGATCGGACGTGCGCCCCTGAGCCATGATATTGGTCTCGAGGCCGCCGGTGTCGGCTGTAACCGCCAGGGTTTCGTTGTCACCGACAAGTACCAGCGTACGACAGTGGATAATATCTACGCCATAGGGGATGTGACCGGTCGTGTGGCCTTAACGCCGGTGGCCATCGCGGCAGGGCGCCGATTGAGTGATCGTATCTATGGCGGCATGGTGGATCGCCATCTCAACTGCGAAAACGTTCCTTCCGTTGTGTTCACGCATCCGCCGCTGGGAACCTGCGGGCTGACCGAACGGCAGGCCAGGGATACTTTCGGCGACGATATCAAAGTATATGTGTCAGAGTTCGTCCCGCTGTTCAACAGCATGACCCGCCACAGGCTCAAGTCCCGGATGAAGCTGATTACGGCCGGCGCGGAAGAAAAAGTGGTCGGCATTCACCTGTTCGGCCTGGGTTCCGACGAAATGCTGCAGGGTTTCGCCGTCGCCATGCTGATGGGAGCCACCAAAAAGGATTTCGACGATACCGTCGCCATCCACCCCACCAGTGCCGAAGAGCTGGTCACAATGCGGTAGCAATCCGGGTCAGTCAGCGCTTTCTATGGGGTATCCGCTTTTCTCCCATCCCAGCATATGTCCTTCCATATCCCGGATGTTGGTAAAGCCGGCCTCACTGAGCATTTTTTCCGCAATGCCTGCCCGATGACCGCTGCGGCAGTAGACAATGATTTCATCGTCTTTTGCGACGGTGATTTCGGACATGCGGTCGGCGAGCTCCGTATGGGATATGTTCACCGCGCCCGGTACGTGGCCCGAAGCATATTCGTCGGCGGTGCGTACATCGAGAATCAGGGTGGCTTTGCCGGCCTTGATCATCTCGGCAACCTCGGATGCCTTGATGGATTCAGCCGTGAACGCGGGCCAGGATACCAGCAGCGCTACCAGCATGCTGATGGCAATGATTATGCGTTTGCTCAGGTGCAGTTTCATGATGTCTCCTCGGACCGGGCAGTGATAAATCGTTGACCAGTATAAGGGAATCGACCGGCCATTAGCATATGCGCGGCGCGCCGGTCTTTCAGTCTTTGACAGCCTGCATTGCGGCATATTGTGCGTGTATGGCGGTGGTATCGAACAACGGCAATGCAACATCTTCCGGTCGAATCAGCAGGCCTATCTCGGTACAGCCAAGAATAATGCACTGCGCTCCGTCGTCCGCCAGCGCACGGATGATTTGCCGATATCGATCCCGCGAAGCATCCCTGATCTGTCCACGGCACAGTTCCTCGTAGATCACTCGATGAACAGTCGTCCGGTCATCTGCAGCGGGGACGATCACCTGAAAACCATGGTCCGATTCCAGCCGGTTGCGGTAGAAATCTTCCTCCATGGTAAAACGCGTTCCCAGCAGGCCCACGCGCGTAAAGCCCTGTTCGCTGATTTGCCGGGCCGTAGCATCGGCTATGTGCAGCAGCGGAATGTTGATGGAAGCCTCGATCCGCGGGGCCACCTTGTGCATGGTATTGGTACACAACACCAGCAGATCGGCACCGGCCTTCTCCAGCCGGGCAGCGGCATCGCCGAGCAGTTGCCCGGCATCGTCCCAGCGGCCCTGTGCCTGCAGCAGGTTCATATCGTGGAAATCAACGCTGTAGAGCAATATCCGTGCGGAGTGCAGCCCGCCCAGCGTTGCGCCAACGGCCTGGTTGATCAGCCGGTAATAGACAACCGTGGATTCCCAGCTCATGCCGCCCAAAAGGCCGATGGTACGCATGCCTGTCTGCCCCGTATCCTGATCTGCGATACGCGGAGTATTTGACAGTTGCAAGGCTGTGTCTACCGGTGTGTGTCCGGCTTGCTGAAGTCCGTTTTGCAGCTCGGGCAGCCAGGGCGGGAGACCATCCAGACCAGCCAGTTCTGCAGATCCAGGTTGCTCATCGATTTCCAGAACCATCGTACACCGCAATTCGGGCAGGCGATGCTATATCTGGCAAAAGCGAACCCGGCGCATGCGAGCAGCGTGCCGGCAATCCACCCGATTCCAAGCGATGGAAACATGGGGGCGAAGCTGCCCGTCAGGATTGCAGCAACGGATACAAATAACTTCCAGAACTGCCCCGTACGGCGGATCATTGAATGAGAAAACATTATGTTATCTTCTTATAGCTCTCAGGCGGCCATACTGACAGATATGCGGGACGGCATGAGTGAACTACCCCAAGGTTTGGCAAACCGGCTGCTGTGATTCGGCGAGATCCGGATTACAGGCGTTTTTCAAGAAAGAATGTGATCACGGGTTCATCCGAGGGGTTGTAGTCTCCGTAGCCGTATCGCTTGTACAAAGCCCGCGCACCGTGATTGTCTTCCCGGACTTCCAGCGTGATTTTGCAACAGCCCAGCTGCAGCGCGTGTTCGTTCAGGCTGTCCAGAAGCGCCTGGCCGATACCCCGGCCGCGCAAGCCGGGCAGCACGGCAAGATCGTGCAGGTTGAGCAGCGGGCGGGCCGCAAAGGTTGAAAATCCGACAAAGCACACCGCTATTCCGGCCGGCCGGCCATCCGCGAATGCGAGCAGAACAAGGGCGTTATCCTGCCGTTTCAGTTCCGGTATCAGCCGTTTGCGCACGTCCCCGGCAAGAGGCCGGCCGCCGCCTATCGGCTCCTTTGCGTAGGCATCGAGAATGCCGATGACGGCCTCGGCATGTAGTGGATTGTCCAGATCTGCTTTGTTGATTGAAATTTCCATCGTATGTTCGCCGCGGTTGAGTTATATGAAATCAGGGGCTTTACCAATGAGCTCGAGTTTATCTGCGCGCTGCATTTTCTTGATGCCGTGCTCCCGGCTTTGTGCGGTTGCCCGGTCCGGCGCAGGCTCGGAATAAACAAGTTCCACCGGTTGTCTGCTGCGTGTGTACTTGGCTCCCTGGCCGCTGTTGTGCTGCGTTATTCTTGCTGACACATCTGTTGCTATACCGGTATACAGGCTTTGATCCGCACAGCGGACGATGTAGACATGCCAGCAGGACATTCCTGTTTCCCCTAGTAGTGGGGCGGCGCTTCATCGGCGGGTTCAGCCGCCGCCTGGTCTGACAGGTTGCGCAGCTTGTCCGACAGGTGCCGGCACAGGATATCCAGTTGCTCGATTTTCCTGTGCTGTTCGTAAATGGTATCGCTCAATTCCTGGATCGCCTTTTCCTGGTGGGCAATCCTGATTTCAAGCTCCATGAGCTGCTTGTCCATCAGGGTTTCATCTCCCCATGGCTGAATCCGGCATGGCCGGCCCGGTCAGGGTTTCGCATGGTCGCGCCGCAGCAGCAGGTTTGCCAGAGATCCTGAGCCCCACACCACACCATGGAACACCAGGCTGAACAAAAAGGCCATCACGAAGGCGCTGGTCAGGGCGTCCACGCTGGTGACGAATGCCGGTGAAAACCCGTCGAGGGTCGATCGTGCGAGCGGCTCGTCGATGTGGGTAGCCAGGTAGATTATTTGCCCGATCAACGATGTGTCCAGCGCACCGTAGGCGTCCGACAATTGCAGAAGATTATCCGCCATCAGCTGAATCGCCGCTCCCTCGTCGTGAAAAGTCGGGTCGCTGCTTGCGAGGTGGTGCCTGATCAGCGCATCCAGGCTGCCGCCATGGTACTGATTCGCAATCTGCTGAAACGGGCCGAGGTCCCGGCGAACCTGGTCGACCAGCCCGCCCAGGCGCTGTTGGTACTGAATGATATAGCTCGGAAACATGCCCCCGGTGAGGAAGCCCATTCCGAACACCAGTTTGTCGACAATGGATCGAAACATCAGCAAAAAGCGGCTTACTCGAAATGCAGCGGAGTATAGCAAGCAGCAGGCCGTGTACCATTGTCGGGATTCATACTTCCATGCCTTCTTTTGCCAACAGCTCACGTAATGGCTGCAGCTGCGCCTCATAGTGCTTCCATCGGCCGACCGCTGCCTGGTACATGGGCTGGCGAACCTGTACGGAACTCGCGGTGGCCACCGGTGCGGTATTGGCCTCGAAAGCAAGACAGGCGTCCTGCCAGTCCAGTCCGCAGAAATCGATCATCCGGCGGCTTTCCGCCTCCTGATCCGCGACCAGATCTTCGTACTGGATGGAGAGTATTTTACCGGGCAGCAGCTTTTGCCAGTAATCCATGAGCCGCCGGAACATGACATAGAATCGCCCGGTATCGAGAATGTCATAGGCGTAGTTGTAATAGGAGAAATTCAAAGCGAAAAGCTGCCTGAAGTTGCTCAGGCAGGTGTCCATGGGGTTTCTGTGCAGACACAGGATTTTTGCATTCGGCATAGCGAGATGAATGAATCCGGCGTAGAAAAAATTCAAGGGCATTTTATCGGTGAATCGCGGCAGCATGCCGGTCGCCGGGCGGGTGCTGTTGAGATAGGCTTTGCCGAGATCGGCGAAGTTGACCGCCATTGCGCCTTTCAGCGTATCGGCATCGAGGACCCTGTTCGAACGGCTGCCCGATGCTTTTTTTAACGCAATTCCGAAATTCTGCAGCTCGCCGGCAGAATATACATCCGTGTGACTGGACAGGATGCGCTCGACGAGCGTCGTGCCGGTGCGCGGCATGCCAACCACGAAT
>JAJRXW010000038.1 GCA_024276095.1 Gammaproteobacteria bacterium | reverse complement strand
GGAACATGTTCCAGAACTTCCAGGCAGGTCACTACATCAAAGCTGTGCGGCTCCTCGTCGGCAAGTTGTTCTGCTGATTTCTCCAGGTATCGGATGGGCCCCGCACCGGAGATATCAAGGTGCATTCGTGCCACCGCCAGCGATGCCTCGGCAAGGTCGATGCCGGTCACCTCAGCGCCTTTTCCGGCCAGCGCTTCGGTGAAAATCCCGCCGCCACATCCGATATCCAGGCATTTCCTGCCGTTCACTGCGGCGGCCGTGTCGACATACTCCAGTCGGAGCGGGTTCATCTGGTGGAGCGGTTTGAAGGCCCCCTCGGGCTCCCACCAGCCACTGGCCAGATCGTTGAACTTGCGAACTTCTTCGGGATCGATGTTTGGGTGACTGTTCATTGCTGGTTGGATAATCGTTTTTGCCAGGCGGATGCACGCTCCAGAATATCGCATTCGTCGCCGGTAATCGCATCGCCCTGGTCGATGACCTGCCGGCCTCCGACCCAGACATCGGTGACCTGGTCCCGCGTTGCCGAATAGACCAGCTGCGAAATGGGCTGATAAACCGGTTGGCAGGCAGGGTGGTTGAGATCAACGCATACTGCGTCTGCCTGCTTGCCGGCAACCAGCGATCCTGTCTCATTCTCGCGGCCCAGCGCCCGGGCGCCATTGATCGTTGCCATGGCCAGCGCCTGATGCGCCGGCACCGCAGTAGCATCGGCCGCGACGGACTTGGCGAGCAGTGCTGCGGTGCGCATTTCCCCGAACATGTCCAGATCGTTGTTGCTTCCCGCACCATCTGTTCCCAGCGCGACATTGACCCCGGCAGACAGCAGGGCGGCCACCGGGCACAGCCCGCTGGCGAGTTTCATATTGGACTCGGGGCAGTGAACGACATGTGCACCGCGGTCCGCGATGAGTCGTATTTCGTCATCGTTGAGCTGGGTCATATGGACCGCCATCAACTGCGGGTTGATCAGCCCGAGCCGGTCCAGCCGTTCCAGCGGCCGGCAGCCGTACTGGTCGTGACTCATTTCGATCTCGTGAGCGGTTTCATGTACATGGATATGTACCGGAACATCCAGCTCGTCGGACAGAACCCGCACGCGATTCAGTGTTTCGTCGCAGACCGTATAGGGGGCGTGCGGGGCAAAACAGGTTTGTATCAGCGGATGGTCCTGATACTGGTCGTGAACCGCCAGCCCTTTGCTGAAATACCCGGAGGTATCCCCGGCCCAGACCGTGGGGTGCTCGATTACGATCATCCCGGCCGATGCGCGTATTCCGTGCTCGATGGCCAGCCCGGCGACGATGTCCGGAAAAAAATACATATCGTTGAAGCAGGTCGTGCCGCCGCGGAGCATTTCGAGTATCGCCAGTTCAGTGCCGTCGCGCACGAACTCGGTACTGGCCCAGCGCCCTTCGGCCGGCCAGATATGCCGTTCCAGCCACTCCGCCAGCGGCAGGTCGTCCGCCATACCCCGGAACAGGCTCATTGCCGCGTGGGTATGGGCATTCACCAGTCCCGGTATCAGCACGTGGTGGGGGCGCTCGATGTGCGTGGCAGCCGCGTAGTGTTCGGCGGCATCGGCTATCGGCAGGACTGCCCGGATGGTGCCCTCGTGAATCACCATGGCATGGTTGTCCAGAACCAGACCGTCCGGTTCCACCGGGACGATCCACCGGGCAGCAATAATCAGGTCGACGTGTTGCATAGAGATCGGATAATGCCTGATCTCAATGTGTTAGAATACCCGCTTGATTTTCGCCCGTTGACCGGTTCCAAACAGCTTAAAACAAGACCTGCAGGATTTTCTTTATAACCGAGACTCCCGACCCTCCTGGATCGATTTTCCCAGGGCTGGTTTTTCCAGTCTCAAATAGCCAGAAAACCCCGAACCACCTATGGTAGAAGTGGCCAAACAAGTATTGCCCGTCAATCTCGAAGACGAGATGCGTCAGTCTTACCTCGATTACGCGATGAGCGTGATCGTAGGCAGGGCGCTGCCCGATGTTCGGGATGGTCTGAAGCCGGTTCATCGCCGCGTTCTCTACGCGATGCGGGAACTGGGCAACGACTATGGCAAACCCTACAAGAAATCCGCCCGCGTGGTGGGTGATGTCATCGGTAAGTATCACCCGCATGGCGATACGGCCGTCTATGACACCATAGTCCGCTTGGCGCAGCCGTTTTCCATGCGCTACATGCTGGTCGATGGCCAGGGCAATTTCGGATCGGTTGACGGCGACGCGCCGGCCGCCATGCGCTACACCGAAGTGCGCATGTCGCGGATAGCCGCCGAGCTGCTGGCGGATATCGACAAGGAAACCGTCAATTTCACGGCCAACTATGACGGTTCGGAGCACGAGCCGGCCGTGCTGCCGACCCGGGTGCCCAATCTGCTGGTGAACGGCTCCTCGGGCATTGCCGTGGGCATGGCGACGAATATCCCGCCGCACAACCTGGGCGAGGTGGTGGATGCGACACTGGCGCTGATCGACGATCCGGAGCTGTCCGTCCTCGATTTGATGAGCAGAATACCCGGGCCGGATTTTCCGACCGCAGGCATCATCAACGGGACCCAGGGTATCTATTCCGCCTACAAGACAGGGCGGGGCAAGGTCTATATTCGCGCGAAAACCAATACCGAAACCATCGATGAACGGGGCAAGGAAGCGATTATCGTTTCCGAGCTGCCGTACCAGGTGAACAAGGCCCGGTTGATCGAGAAGATTGCCGAGCTGGTGCGTGAAAAGAAGATCGAAGGGATCACCGAGCTGCGTGACGAGTCCGACAAGGACGGTATGCGTATCGTGATTGAATTACGACGCGGCGAACTCCCTGAAGTAGTGCTGAACAATCTCTACAAGCAGACAGCCCTGGAGAGTGTGTTCGGTATCAACATGGTTGCCCTGCGGGCCGGTGAGCCGCGGTTGCTGGGCCTCAAGGACATCCTGGAGGCATTCATCAAGCATCGCCGGGAGGTGGTTACCCGGCGGACGATTTTCGAACTGCGCAAGGCAAGAGAGCGCGCCCATGTGCTGGAAGGCCAGGCGGTAGCGCTGGCCAATATCGATGCAGTGATCGCGTTGATCAAAAGCTCTGCATCGCCTGCTGCGGCCCGTGATGCCCTGGTGGCGAGATCCTGGCCACAGGGCACAGTCGCACAGATGCTGGAGAAAGCCGGTGCGGTCACGACGCGACCGGATGACCTGGAGGGCGAATACGGGCTCGATGGCGACGTTTACCGTCTTTCCAGGCAACAGGCCCAGGCGATTCTCGAATTGCGTCTGCACCGATTGACTGGTCTTGAGCATGAAAAAATACTGAGTGAATACAAAGAATTATTGAAGAAAATTAATGTATTTTCGACGATACTGTCCGATCCGGATGAACTGATTCGCGTGATTCGCGAAGAGTTGATCGATATCCGTGAGCGCTATGGCGACGATCGCCGCACCGAGATACGCGAAGATTATTCCAGCCTGACCACGGAAGACCTGATTCCCGAGGAAGACCTGGTCGTGACGCTGTCGCACGGCGGTTATGCCAAGTCCCAGAGCCTCGATTCCTACCAGGCGCAGCGCCGCGGCGGGCGCGGTCGGGCGGCTGCCAAGGTCAAGGGCGAGGATTTTATCGACAAGCTGTTCGTGGCCAACAGTCACGACACACTGCTGTGTTTCTCAAGCAAGGGCAAGGTCTTCTGGCTCAAGGTATACCAGGTGCCACGAGCCAGCCGGGGCGCGCGGGGACGACCGATGGTCAACCTGCTGCCACTGGAGGCGGATGAACGCATCAACGCCGTGCAGGCGGTCAAGGATTTTACCGCTGACAACTATGTCCTTATGGCAACCAGCCGGGGTACGGTGAAAAAGACCAGCCTGGAGGCTTTCTCCCGGCCCCGCACCAACGGGATCAGGGCGCTGGAGCTGCACGCGGGGGATCGTCTGGTTGACGTGGCCATTACCAACGGCGACCGGGATATTCTGCTGTTTGCCAGTTCCGGCAAGGCCGCTCGTTTTCATGAATCGCAGGTTCGCCCGATGGGGCGGTCGGCGGCCGGCGTCAGGGGCATTCGCCTGACACCGGATCAGGAGGTTATTTCACTGGTCATCGTGGATGACGGTACTATTCTGATCGCTACCGAGAACGGTTTTGGCAAGCGCACGCCGGTCAACGATTTTCCTGCGCACAATCGTGGCGGGCAGGGGGTCATTGCCGTGCAGACGTCTGAACGAAACGGGCGCATGGTCGGTGCCGTTCAGGTCAATGACGATGACGAGGTCATGCTGATCAGCTCCCGCGGGACACTGGTCCGTACGCCCGTTGAGGGAATTTCCGTTTTGAGCCGCAATACCCAGGGTGTTCGGCTGATTCGTCTCGCCGAGGGAGAACGGCTGGTGGGACTCGACCGTATTATTTCAATTAACCAGGAAATGTGATGTCACGCGTATTCAATTTCAGTCCCGGGCCTGCGACTTTGCCGCTGGAGGTTTTGGAACAGGTAAAAGCCGATCTGCCGGACTGGCACGGTTGCGGCATGGCGGTCATGGAGATCAGCCACCGCAGCAAGGCTTTTCTTGAGGTAGCGGAGCAGGCTGAAGCCGATCTTCGTGAACTTCTGAATATTTCCGGGGACTACGCAGTACTGTTTTTGCAGGGCGGGGCGACCCTGCAGTTTGCCATGGCGCCCATGAATCTGTCGGTGGCCGGTCAGTCGGTAGACTATCTTTGCACCGGCAGTTGGTCGAAAAAAGCACTCAAGGAAGCAGGGGTGCTGCGCGAAGTCAATATCGTGGCCGATGGTGCGGCATCGAATTACACCGATGTTCCGGAGCGCAGCAGCTGGCAGTGCGATCCGAATGCTGCCTACTTTCACTACACGCCCAATGAGACCATTGGTGGCGTGGAGATTCATGACGTACCGGATGTGGGAACTGTGCCGGTAGTTGCCGATATGTCGTCGACCATACTGTCGCGGCCCCTGGATATCAGCCGCTTTGGTTTGATTTACGCAGGCGCCCAGAAAAATATCGGCCCGGCCGGGCTGACGCTGGTGATTGTCAGAAACGATCTGCTGGAGCGTGTCGAGCAAACCGTGCCGGCTATTTTGCGTTATTCCACTTTTGCTTCTTCGGGGTCGATGACGAATACGCCGCCGACTTTCACCTGGTATATCGCCGGGCTGGTGTTTGACTGGCTGAAGCGCCAGGGGGGCGTTGAGAAAATGGGTGAAGTCAATCAGCGCAAGGCGCAACGACTCTACCAGGCGATCGACGAGTCCGGGTTCTATGCCAACCCGGTCGCACCGGCTTATCGCTCATGGATGAACATTCCGTTCACACTGGCCAGGCCCGAACTGGACGCGGAATTCCTGGAACAGGCGACCCGGGCCGGGCTGCAAAACCTGAAAGGCCATCGCTCTGTCGGCGGAATGCGCGCCAGTATCTACAACGCCATGCCGGAAGAGGGCGTTAGCGCGCTGATCGAATTCATGGCCGAGTTTGAGCGGCGTAATCACTGAAGCGGAGCAGAGCCAGAGCCGGCTCACAGCCGGGCAACAGCCGACTTTCCTGAAACATTTGAGCATGCAGAGAACAACCCAATGTACAACGTACTGACCCTGAACAATATCTCGCAACAAGGGCTTGATCGTTTGCCAACCGAACGCTACCAGGTCGGTCCGGAACAAACCGATCCAAGCGCGATCTTGCTGCGCTCCTACAATATGCATGACATGGATATTCCGGCGTCGGTCGAAGCGGTGGCCCGTGCCGGTGCCGGGGTCAACAATATACCCATCGATATTTTGTCGCAGCGGGGGGTCCCTGTTTTTAACGCCCCTGGAGCCAATGCCAACGCGGTCAAGGAACTGGTGATCAGCGGCATGCTGCTGGTTGCCCGTAACCTGTGTCCCGCATGGCAGTATGTCCGTGGACTGGACAGCGAGGGCGAAGCGCTTAACAAGGCCGTCGAGGCCGGCAAAAAGCAGTTTGTCGGTTTCGAGCTGCCGGGGCGTACACTCGGTGTAATCGGTCTGGGAGCAATCGGCGTGCAGGTCGCCAACGCGGCGCTGGCCATGGGCATGCGGGTGGTTGGTTACGATCCGCAAATGACCGTCGAACGCGCCTGGCAGCTGTCGTCCGGGGTCGAGCAGGCGAACAGCATCGATGCCCTGCTGCGTCAGGCCGATATGCTGACAGCGCATGTTCCGTTGCTCGATGCGACGCGTAATCTCATTGATGAGCGGCGCATCGGCCTGATGCCGGAGGGTGCTGTGATTCTGAACTTCGCCAGAGGCGAAATCGTCGATGAAACGGGCGTGCTTCGCGCGCTGGCCAGCGACAAACTGGGTGCTTACGTCACCGATTTCCCGACCAGGGAACTGATCGGGCATGACAAGGTGATTGCACTGCCCCATTTGGGTGCGTCGACCCACGAGGCGGAGACCAACTGCGCTGTGATGGTGGCAGAGAACATGCGTAACTATCTGGAGAACGGATTGATTCGCCATTCCGTCAATTTTCCCGAAGCCGACCTGCCGCGGGTCGATGCCCACCGGATCAGTATTGTCAATGCCAATGTGCCGAACATGGTGGGCCAGATCTCGACCTGTCTTGCGGATGCCGGTTTGAACATCGACGATTTGCTGAACAAATCGCGGGGCGATCTTGCGTACACGCTCGTGGACCTCGACGGCCCGGTATCGGATCAGACGGTTGAGCAGATCAGGGCGATCGAAGGTGTGCTCAGGGTTCGCAATCTCGGAACGCCGTAGTCCCGGGAGACTTGCGATGACCGATCAGGACAAAAACCAGGGGCAGACCACACGTGCGGAGCTGGATGCCCTGCGCGAGCAGATCGACCGGGTGGATACCGCCATCCAGAAACTGATCAGCGAACGCGCCCATATTGCCCAGCAGGTCGCGATAGCCAAGGGTGTGGAGCTCACGGCAATCGATTTTTACCGTCCTGAACGCGAGGCGCAGGTGTTGCGTGGTGTTGTCGAACGCAATTCAGGGCCGCTGACCAACGAGGAAATCGTTCGGCTGTTTCGTGAAATCATGTCGGCCTGCCTGGCCCAGGAAGAACCTCTTAAAATCGGTTATTTGGGTCCGGAGGGGACCTTCACGCAAACCGCCGTTTTCAAGCATTTCGGTCACTCGGTCAAAGCCCTGTCGTTCGGTACCATCGACGAAGTATTTCATGAGGTTGAAGCAGGTGCGGCGGATTTCGGCATCGTTCCGATCGAGAACTCCACCGAGGGAGCTGTCAATCATACACTCGACCTCTTTCTGACTTCGCCTTTGAAAATCTGCGGTGAGGTGGAGCTGGGCATCCGGCAGCACCTGCTCGGTAATATGGGCAGCCTGGAAAACATTGCCCGTATTTGCTCTCATCCGCAGTCCCTGGCGCAATGCCGGGGGTGGTTAAAGGAATACCTTCCGGAGACCGAACTGGTCGAGGTGAGCAGCAATGCCGAGGGTGCCCGGCGGGCCCGCGATGAATCGGGTACCGCGGCCATTGCCGGCGACGCAGCCGCGGAAGTGTATGGCCTGCAGAAGCTGGTAGCCGATATCGAGGACAGCCCGGACAATACCACCCGTTTTCTGGTGATCGGCCGCGATCTGTTTCCATCCAGCGGGGACGATAAAACCAGCCTGCTGATATCGACCAGGGACACGGATGATTCCGGTGCACTGCATGCACTGCTGACGCCGCTGGCAGACAACAGGGTTAATCTCACCCGTATCGAGTCCCGTCCGTCACGGCGCCGTAACTGGCACTATGTATTTTTCGTCGACATTGACGGGCACGCGGACGACGCCAATGTGGCTGTTGCGCTCGCCTATCTGCAGTCCCGGGCTGACTTGTTTCGTGTTCTGGGCTCTTATCCCAAGGCGATTCTGTAGCGGGTACCGGATACGCCCATGGCAACCGATAATCGTTTTGAAAAGCTGGCGGCAGAGGGCATCCGCGGGCTTTATCCCTATGTTCCGGGGAAGCCCATCGACGAACTGGAGCGCGAGTATGGAATCCGCGATTCCGTCAAGCTGGCATCCAACGAAAATCCTTTGGGACCACCGCAGTCGGCGATTCGCGCCATTACCGCCGGGCATCATGAACTGGCGCTGTATCCGGATGGTGGCGGGTTTCACCTGAAACAGGCGCTGGCCAAAAAACTGTGTGTTGAGGACAGCTGCATTACGCTGGGCAACGGGTCAAACGATGTGCTGGTGCTGCTGGCGGAAACTTTTCTGACCGGGGAGTCGGAAGCGGTGGTTTCTCAATATGCCTTTGTCGTGTATCAGCTTGCCGTGCAGGCGGTGGGTGCCACGCTCAGGGTGGCGCAGGCCAATCCTGCCGGGCATCGGCAGGCTTACGGTCATGACCTGGAGAGCATGCAGTCGCAGATTACCGCAAAGACCAGGATGATTTTCATCGCCAATCCCAATAACCCGACAGGAACATGGCTGGCATCCGATGCACTGGAGCAGTTCATCGGCAGTGTGCCGGACGATGTGATCATCGTCGTTGACGAGGCCTACAGCGAATATGTGGAAGAATCAGCGTATCCCAATGCGCTGGAGTGGGTTGCCCGGTTTCCCAACCTGGTGGTGACCCGGACGTTTTCAAAGATCTATGGCCTGGCCGGTCTGCGCGTCGGCTATTCGGTCAGCCACCCGGATATCGCCGCGTTGCTGAACCGCGTACGCCAGCCATTCAATGTCAACAGTCTCGCCCAGCTGGCAGCGATCGCGGCCTTGAGCGATGACGGGCACGTCGGGCGATCGCGCCGGATTAACAGTGAGGGACTCGCTGACCTCGAGAAGGGGCTGAGTGAACTGGGCTTCACGGTCATTCCTTCGGTTGGAAATTTTGTACTGGTGGATATGGGCCAGGCTGCCGGGCGGTACTATGAAGCCCTGCTGCAGGCCGGGGTCATCGTCAGGCCGGTTGGCAACTACGGCCTGCCAAACCATTTGCGTATCACCGTCGGCCTGAAGGAACACAATGAGCGTCTGCTGGCAGGACTGGAAACGATTGTCAGTTCAGGCAACGGCGAGTAGATGAGCGAATCATTCATATGCTCCCCGGTGGATACCATCAGCGGGCGGGTCCGGGTTCCCGGAGACAAGTCGATTTCTCACCGTGCACTGATGCTGGCAGCGATCGCCGAAGGTACCAGCGAGATCAGCGGCTTTCTGCCCGGCGAAGACTGCCTCGCAACGATGGCAGCCCTGCAGGCGATGGGCGTGAGGGTAGAGCGGCACGGTGCGGATACGCTGACGGTTGAAGGCGGTGGAATCAATGGCCTGAAGGCGCCGCGCGAGCCGCTCGACATGGGTAATTCGGGCACGGGCATGCGGCTTATGGCGGGTTTGCTTGTGGCTCAGCCGTTCGACAGCTCCCTGACCGGCGATCGCTCGCTCAGTCGCCGCCCCATGGAGCGGGTGGCCAAACCACTGCGGCTGATGGGTGCCCGGGTGGCAACCACCGAAGGCTGTCCGCCGCTGGTAATCAGGGGAGGTGCCACGCTGACGGGAATTCGTTACGTGCTGCCGACCGCCAGTGCGCAGGTCAAATCCGCCGTATTGCTTGCCGGCCTGTATGCGCAGGGGGAAACCTGCGTGGTCGAGCCGGACATCAGCCGCGATCATACCGAGTTGATGCTGGAACAGTTTGGCTGGCAGCTGGTGCGCCGGCCAGGGCAGGTCACGCTCAGCCCGGGTGGGTGCCTGACGGCAACCCGGGTGGATGTGCCGGGTGATTTTTCCTCGGCAGCATTCTTTATTGTTGCCGCATTGCTGGCAAAGCAGGGTGAGCTGGTGATCGAAGGCGTCGGGCTGAACCCGACCCGCACCGGTTTGCTGGAAATCCTGGGCCTGATGGGGGCCGATATTGAAGTGACCGATGCGACAGGCATGTCCAG
>JAJRXW010000320.1 GCA_024276095.1 Gammaproteobacteria bacterium | reverse complement strand
GAGCACATGCGCCCGGATGCGACACTGGAGGGGCTGGCGGAACTGCGTCCTGCTTTCGTCGCCCATGGCCAGCAGGCCGGATTCGATGCGGTGATCCTGCAGAAATATCCTGAAATCGAAGCCGTCGAACATGTGCACACGGCGGCCAACTCGAGCGGTATTGTCGACGGTGCCGCGGTCGTGCTGCTGGGCAATGCCGAAGCCGGCAAGAAACAGGGTCTTGTGCCAAGAGCGCGTATCAGGGCATTTGCCTCGATCGGTACCGAGCCGAGCATCATGCTGACGGGCCCGGGGCCGGCCACCGAGAAGGTACTGAAAAGGGCGGGAATGAGTGTTGCCGATATCGATCTGTACGAACTCAACGAAGCCTTTGCCGCTGTGGTGCTGCGTTACATGCAGCAGCTCGATATTCCGCATGACAAATTGAATGTAAACGGGGGTGCGATTGCCATGGGCCATCCACTCGGTGCAACCGGTGCGATGATTCTCGGCACGGTTCTCGACGAACTGGAACGCCGCGACCTGGGTACGGCACTGATCACGTTGTGCATCGGGGCCGGTATGGGTACTGCAACCATTATTGAACGCGTATAAGCACACGCTATAAACGGAAAAGACAATGAGCAAGACAATTCAATACACCGTAGATGCCGATGGCATTGCAATCCTGACGCTGGATATTCCGGGGCGTTCGATGAATGTGTTGACGCCCGAGCTGGTTGACGATCTGAAAAGCTGCGTGGAGCAGCTCACGGCAGACGATGCAGTCAAAGGCGCTGTGATCACATCCGCCAAGCCCGCATTCATGGCGGGTGCGGATCTGAAAGACCTGGTCACCGCCTATGAGCGGGGCCTGACCGTCGAGGAGGGCTACCGGCAAAGCCAGGCCCTGTCGCAGGTTTTTCGCCAACTGGAAACCTGCGGGAAACCGGTCGCCGCGGCGATCAACGGTATTGCGCTGGGCGGCGGCCTGGAACTTTGCCTGGCCTGTCACTATCGCGTGCTGGTGGATCATCCGAAGGCGAAAATCGGGCTGCCGGAATGCACCATCGGCCTGTTGCCGGGCGGTGGCGGCACTCAGCGCCTGCCGCGCCTGATCGGCATTCGCGAGGCACTGCCGCTGATGCTCGAAGGCCGGCAGCTCAGCCCCGAAAAGGCGCTGAAACTGGGCGTGGTGCATGAGATTGCACCTGCCGACCAGCTCATCGAGCGGGCCAGGCGCTGGATTCTCGAAAAGGGCGATCCGGAAGCGCCCTGGGACAAAAAAGGATTTCGCGTTCCCGGTGGCGCCGGTGCGATGCATCCAAAGTCCATCGAGACGTTTATGGTGGGCACCTCGCTGCTTGCCGGAACGGCGTTCCATAACTATCCGGCGCCCAAGGCGATTATGTCTGCCGTATACGAGGGCACCATCACGCCTTTCGATACCGGTTTGCGCATCGAGTCGAAGTATTTTGCCCAGCTGGTATCGGGTGTTGTTGCGCGCAACATGATCCGCACATTGTTTATCAACAAAGGCGAAACGGACAAACTGGCACGGCGCCCTGCAGGGATTGAGAAATCAGCCGTCCGGAAACTGGGCATTCTCGGTGCCGGCATGATGGGGGCCGGTGTCGCCTACGTTTCGGTACGGGCAGGCATCGAGGTTGTGCTGCTGGATACGGCCATCGAAAGTGCCGAAAAGGGCAAGGCCTATTCCCGGGCCCTGCTGGAGAAAGCCATCAGTCGCGGCAGGTCGACGCAGGAAAAAGCCGATGCGCTGCTCGGGCTGATTACACCCACCACGGACTACGCAGATCTTAAAGGCTGTGACCTGGTAATCGAGGCGGTATTCGAGAACCGTGAAATCAAGGCAGGCGTTACCGCCCAGGCGGAGGCGGTGATCCCGTCAACGGCCATCTTTGCCAGCAATACATCGACGCTGCCGATCACGGGACTGGCGGAAGCATCGGAGCGCCCGGAGCAGTTTATCGGGATTCATTTTTTCTCACCGGTGGACAAGATGCCGCTGGTCGAAATCATTGTCGGTGAGAAAACCTCGGATGAGGCCATTGCCCGCAGTCTCGATTACGTGCAGCAGCTGCGCAAGACGCCCATCGTGGTCAATGACAGCCGGGGTTTTTATACCAGCCGCTGTTTCAGTACTTTCACCAACGAAGGGATGACCATGGTGGCCGAGGGGGTCACGCCCGCCCTGATCGAAAATGCGGCGAAAATGGCCAGCATGCCGATCGGGCCGCTGGCGGTGATCGACGAGGTGACCATCGAGCTTGGCTACAAGATCACCATGCAGGCCAAAGAGGATCTCGGCGATGCCTTCGTGCCGGGTTCCGGGTTCGACATCATGACAAAGATGATGGAACTGGACCGCAAGGGCAAAAGATTCGGCAAGGGGTTTTACGATTACCCGGAAGGTGGCCGGAAGCACCTGTGGCCGGGTCTCGCCGAACTGTACCCGCCCGCTGACGAGCAGCCTTCGGTCGATGAAGTCAAAAGCCGCCTGCTGGTCATTCAGGCGCTGGAAACGGCACGTTGCTACGAAGAGGGTGTGCTGACCAATCCGGCAGATGCCGATCTGGGTTCCATCTTCGGCTGGGGGTTCCCGCCGTGGACCGGCGGTACCCTGTCGTTCATCGATACCATGGGAATACAGGCGTTCGTTGCCGAGTGTGACCGTTTGGCGGCAGCCTACGGCCCGCGGTTTGCGGTTTCGGACTGGCTCAGGGCAAGGGCTGAAACGGGAGAGACCTTTCACCCTTCGGGAAACGTCAAATGAAAAGAACCATATTCGATATGGAACATGACATGTTCCGCGATTCGGTGCGCCGGTTCATGCAAAAGGAAATCGGCCCGCATGCCGATGAGTGGCGCGAGGCCGGGATCGTGGACCGTGCCGCTTTTCGCAAGGCCGGTGAGCAGGGCCTGTTGATGATCTGGGCCGATGAACAGTACGGCGGCCTGGGGATCGATGACTTCCGCTATGAGCAGATCATCATCGAAGAAAACGGCCGCTATGGCGATACCTCGCTGTTTTTGTCGCTGCACAGCCGCCTGGTCGGGCCCTACATCGGCAAGCTGGGAACGGAGGAGCAAAAGCAGCGCTTTTTGCCCGACTGTGTCAAAGGCGAAACCATTCTCGGTGTCGCGATGACCGACCCCGGTGCCGGCAGCGATCTTGCCGGGATGAAAACCCGTGCCGTGAAAAAGGGCGATTACTGGGAGCTGAGCGGCTCCAAGACATTTATTTCCAACGGGATCAACGGCAACCTGTTTGTCGTTGCTGCGCGCACCGTGCCCGACAAGCCCCACGGACTGGGATTATTCCTGGTGGAAGGGGGTATGGAGGGTTTCGAACGGGGACGTAACCTGAAAAAAATGGGGCTTAAAGGCCAGGATACCGCGGAACTTTTTTTCGACAGGGTGAAGATACCAGCCAGCCATGTACTCGGCGATCCGGAAAAAGGTTTTTGCAATCTCATGCGCTTTCTTGCCGAGGAGCGCCTGCTCAATGCCGTGGGGTCCATCAGCCATGCCCAGGTCGCATTCGATCTCACCATGGATTACATCAAGGAGCGCAAGGCCTTTGGTCGCCCGATAGCCGCATTCCAGAACACGCGGTTCAAAATGGCCGAGATGCGAACGCAGCTGGATGTCGTCCAGACCTTTATCGACCAGTGCGTAGTGCAGCACAACGAAGGCGCATTGACGGCAGAAACCGCCGCGGAAGCGAAGCTGGTGACCAGTGAGGTCGAGGGCGTTGTCATGGATGAGTGCGTACAGCTTCACGGTGGCTCCGGCTACATGGATGAATATCGCATTTCCAGGATGTATACCGATGCCCGGGTTTCGAGAATTTATGCCGGAACTTCGGAAATCATGAAGGAGATCATTGCGCGCGGCATGGGGCTCGATCCTCGGGCGCGCTGACGGACCACAACACTGGAGATAGTGCCTGGGTCAAACCCGGGAGTGCACAGATGGGGCCTCTGGCAGGATTAAAGATCATCGAAGTCACCGGTCTCGGTGCCGCGCCCTACTGCGGGATGATGCTGGCCGACATGGGCGCGGAAGTCATTCGCGTCGACCGGGCTTCGGCAGCCAAAGATACGCCCGGATACGTCGATCCGTTGATCAGGGGGCGACGCTCGATAGCACTCAATCTGAAATCGGAGGCGGGTATCGCCGCGCTCCTGCGTCTTGTCGACCGGGCGGATGCACTGTTTGAGGGATTTCGCCCCGGTGTAGCGGAACGTCTGGGTTTCGGGCCCGAGGTGTGCCTGGAGCGCAATCCCGGGCTGGTTTTCGGGCGGCTGACCGGTTGGGGACAGGAGGGCCCGCTGGCGCATACTGCCGGTCATGATATTAACTACATTGCACTGTCCGGTGCATTGCATTCCATGGGCAGGTCCGGACAGAAGCCGGTAGCGCCCCTGAACCTGGTGGGTGATTTTGGCGGCGGCGGGCTGTTGCTCGCTTTTGGTATGGTGTGCGCGTTACTGGATGCAGCCCGGTCCGGCAAGGGGCAGGTAGTGGATGCAGCCATGCTCGATGGCGCCACTTCTTTCATGTCGATGTTTTTCGGGTTTGCCGCCAATGGCTGGTTCGATGACGCGCCGGGCAGCCACATGCTCGGCACAGCGGCGCCGTTTTATGACACGTACGAAACCTCCGATGGCAGGTACATATCGATCGGTGCGCTGGAACCGCAGTTTTTCGATCAACTGCTCGAACTGACCGGGCTCGATCCGAAGCGGTTTTCTGCCGCCGGCTTCAGAGTTATCGGCCAGGATATGAACATGCCTGCCTGGCCGGAATTACGAGAAGCGCTCGAGTCGGTTTTTCTCGAAAGAACCCGGGATGACTGGTGCAGCATCATGGAGGGGAGCGATGTCTGCTTTGCCCCGGTACTGGGGTTGTCGGAGATGCATCTTCATCCGCATAACAAGGCACGTGGCACGACCATCGAGATCGATGGTGTGCGGCAGCCGGCGCCCGCCCCGCGATTCAGCCGCACCTGCCCGGAAGTACCCGTGAATGGCAGTTTTCCGGGTGCCGACAGTGATGCGGTCCTTTCCGACTGGGGGTTTGGGGAGGAGGAGATATCTGCGCTGTATGCTGATGGCGGGGTTGTCGGGCCCAGGCAGTAGGTAAAGCGGCATGGGTATGGGGGCAGCAGTTAGCACAATAGACAGATGCCGCCTATTATCAATGGTATATATTCTGTCTAGTTGGCTGTTAGGCTCTCGGAGGAATAATGAAATATCTCATAACCGTAATGATCTGCTTATTTTCAGTTAATGCATTTGCAGACTTAGCTGATGAGCTTGAAGATTTAGTTGGCTACGTGATCGTAGACAGTAAAACTATTAGAGGTTGGCACGATGACGACGAGAATGAAGAAGGTGCATTCAAGGGTTGTAAGCATGGTCGGGTTATAGTCTTCACTGATAATAAAGTTCTTACATGTGCTGAGTACGGTTATCAGTATGCCTATCGACCAACTGCTGTGATTTTGGCAAAAGAAATATCATATCAGGGGAAATCATTTTATGACTATAAAATGGTAGTGGGAGATGAAGTTTATGATATGCGCAGGTAAGCCTAACAAGTCAATTAACTTCGCGCCTACGGCGCCGGACGCAGCAAAGCTGCGCCGGTTATTGAGGCGTTAGGCGCGAAGGAAAGATCATATGAAGAAGAAAAATAATCCACCTTCTATCAACGACCAAGCGTTTGACTGCCCTCATTGCGGAGCGTATACCACACAATATTGGTTTGATGTTCTAAGTGATCGCCGTAAGGATAATTCCCCGCCAAGCATACCAAGTAATAAGATCAGAGAATTACTAGAAAAGGACAGCAACTTACCAGAGGATGTTAGGAGCCAGCACCTTGAATGGTGCGATAAAATGGATACAGGTCTCATTTTCTTCACAGAAAAGAGCACAAATTATCCAGATTTTACCGCAAATAATATTCACTTTAGCAAGTGTTACAACTGCAAGAAAATCGCTGTTTGGATCCACGGTAATCTTATATTCCCTGCCGAAAAAGTCGGCGAAATACCAAGCCTCGATTTACCAGATGAAATTATGAGAGACTTTGAAGAAGCTCGTTCCATTCTCGATGAATCACCTAGAGGGGCAGCAGCACTTCTTAGACTTTGCGTACAAAAACTGTGTATGCATTTAGGCGAGAAAGGAAAAAATATAGATGATGATATTGCTAACCTAGTAGCAAATGGGCTGCACCCATTGGTACAGAAATCTTTAGATATTGTACGGGTCATTGGCAATGAAGCGGTACATCCTGGCGTGATAGATCTAAATGATGACAGGGACACTGCTTCGCAACTGTTGTATCTCATCAATTCGATAGCAGATCAAATGATTAGCCATCCTAAGCATGTTGAAGCTCTATATAAGAAACTACCTGCTGGAAAAAGAGAAGCTATTGAGAAACGAGATAGGAAATCTAAAAGTTGATAATGATCGCCTAACAGTCGCTTCCAGCCGACGTAGCGCCAGCGTGGCTGAAGTGTGACGACAGCATCAGGAGAGACACATTGGTAGGATTACATGGATTTCGATGACCGTAGCTACCTGATAGAAATGGGCGGAAGTGCTGTTGCATCGTTCGCTCTCGAATCGCTTCACGATATACGGTGCTACTACGAAGCGATGGAGGCATTTTTGGCCTCGTCTAGCGAGGAAAGAAGGTTTAGCTTGCGTGGTATGAGAGAGCGCCTGGATCCCGATATTGGTGAGTTTTTGCTCAATGCTGAGAATAGTTTGCTTTGGGAAGATTATTTTCCAAGTGAATTGCGCGCCTCCGTTCTTGTTTCAATTATGTCCTTCTTTGAGCGCTACCTAAATGGTGTATGTACGGAATCGTCAGTTCTGCTGAGAACTCAGATATCTCACAAAACACTCAAAGGTAGCGCAATAGAGCGAGCCCAAACTTTTCTATTTCGTCTATGCGCTCTCCCGAAACCGCATGAGGATAGATGGAGAAGCATGAAACGCCTGCAACACTTGCGGAATACCGTGGTTCATAATGGTGGATTACTAGAAACGGATCGAGAACTGGCAAATGCCCAAAGACTCGCTGCTGAAATGAAAGGCGTTAATTGTAGTGAACTTGGTATTGATCTCGAACCAGAATTTATCCCGTACGCGATCAACGAAGTAAGTCAATTTCTTGAAGAAATGTCCCAAGCACTAACGGTTGCTTGCGAAAGAGTCAAGCAGTTTGACCATGAAGCCTAACAAGCGCAAGCAAGCGACCGGGAAACCGCCGCGCATTTTTCAGGTACTTTCCCGCGGCGCGTGTTGCGAGCGTTAGGCTTATAAATTAGGTTGCAACTATGAACAATGATGACGAAAACGCGACAAGACGATACTCCGATTTCTCAGAGGATGAAGAAATAATCGAAGGATTTCATCGAGTCTGTAAATATTTCTGTGTAACTGCCGGTTTCAAATGTAGTCGACCAGTCGATCCTCGAATTCGATCATAAATCGGTTCAATGCGAGTTTCCAATTGCGAATTGGTTTGGTCCAGCGTTTGGACGCTT
>JAJRXW010000319.1 GCA_024276095.1 Gammaproteobacteria bacterium | reverse complement strand
GAGATGGCGCTGGACGTCTACCAGGCTGCAACAGGTGAATACCTGCGCACGCTGGGTCCGCATTCCCAGGAAACGCCGTTCGTGGTTTATCCGGCGAACTGACATGGACGCTGTCTACATGGTCGTGATCAGCCTGCTGCTCAGCTGGGTTTTTCTGTCCGCTGCCTGGCATAAACTGCGCCGGCCCGATCGTTTTCGGGTCGTCCTCGACAACTATCGATTGCTGCCGTTCCCGGCACATGCGCTGCACGCGCTGGTACTGGGACTCGCGGAAGCGGCCATCGGCGCGGGCCTGCTGATCGCAAGCACCCGAACAACGGCGGCAACAGCAGCCATCGTCGTGCTGGCAGCCTATGCACTGGCAATCGGGCTCAACCTCGTGCGCGGGCGCCGCGAGATTGACTGCGGCTGTTCGGGGCCGGGAGCCGAGCAACCCATCAGCTGGCACCTGGTGGCCCGCAATTGCCTGCTGGCTGCGCTGGCGGCAACGACTTTCATTGCCGTACCGGCGCGGACCCTGGGCTGGATCGACTGGCTGACGATGGCTTTTGCCGGCCTGCTGGCCATCGTGATTTACCGCGGTGCCGGCGTCCTGCTCGAGAACCAGCTCAAACTGAACGCATTGAGGAAAACGACATGACCGCGCTGGCCATTTCCAATGTACT
This sequence comes from Gammaproteobacteria bacterium, assembly GCA_024276095.1. Classification (GTDB taxonomy): domain Bacteria; phylum Pseudomonadota; class Gammaproteobacteria; order Steroidobacterales; genus JAJRUG01. Next base: position 10,946 of record JAJRXW010000319.1, on the reverse strand, counting down.
GCTGTGGATCGCGCTGATCGCACTGGTGGTCATCGTGATCGCGCTGGCACGACAGATCGGTGTGCTCTATGAGCGCATTGCCCCGGCAGGTGCGCTGATGATCAACTCGCAACTCAAGGCAGGCATGACGGCGCCGGGCCTGACCCTTGAGACGATTGACGGCAAACCGCTGTCGGTCGGTGCTGCGGCTGCCGACGGCCGCTGTCAGCTGCTTTTTTTCCTGTCGCCGGACTGCCCCGTGTGCCGCTCGTTCCTGCCGATTATTCGCGCCGGAGCGAAAAGCGAAGGCGCATGGCTGGATGTGATCCTGGGCAGTGACGGGGACGATGCCGATCACCGCAAATATATCGCCGATCATGAGCTGACCGGCTTTCCCTACGTCGTATCGCAGTCTTTGGGCATGGCCTACGGCGTTGCCAAACTGCCCTATGCCGTACTGATCGACGGCAAGGGGAAAATCGCCTCGATGGGCATCGTCAACTCTCGCGAACATCTGGACAGCCTGTTCGAAGCAAAGGAACAGAATGTAGCCTCCTTCCAGGAGTACCTGAACAGAACCCGGCACAGCAGCCAACGCAAAAAAGCAGGGGATCATTGATGAAGTGGTTAGATCGATGGGTTGAAAACTCTTCGCGCTCTCTGGCGCAAAACGGCTCCCGGCGAAGCCTGATCAAGAAGCTGGGCACGGCACTGGTAGGCGCTTCCGCGCTGCCGTTACTGCCGATCGCGAGAGCCGCCGACAACAGTACGCCGGTTTCGATACCGGAAAGCGGCGACCCCAACAGCTGCGATTACTGGCGCTACTGTGCGATCGACGGATTCCTGTGCGGCTGTTGCGGCGGCAGCATGAACAGCTGCCCGCCGGGCACGGAGATGTCGCCCATTACCTGGATCGGCACCTGCCGGAACCCGGAGGATGGGAAAAACTACATCATTTCCTACAACGACTGCTGCGGCAAATCATCCTGCGGGAACTGCCTGTGTACCCGCAACGAGAGTGACAAACCCTTATATCGTCCTGATGCGTCCAATGATATTAACTGGTGCCTGGGCACCAGGAGCGCGATTTACAACTGCTCCACGGCGATCCTGGTAGGGACGGCCCTGGAGCAACGGGAATAAACCCGATGAAACCATGGTTACGATTATTGCCGCTTGTTCTCCTGTCGTTTGGAGCAGCCGCCGATCCGGGCACCGATAGAGCGGAGTTCAACTATTTCGTCCACTGCCGGGGGTGCCATGGCCCGGACGGCTCCGGGTCCGGCGACAGCGTGCCCAGCCTCAAAGGCGAGATGGCAAGATTTCTGCATGTGACAGGCGGCCGGGAATTCCTGGTGCAGGTACCCGGTTCTGCGAACGCAGCGGTCGGCGACCAGGAACTGGCCCAGCTGCTGAACTGGATGCTGGAAAAGTTCTCACCGGAAGCGCTTCCGGACGAGTTTCAACCCTATTCGGCAAAGGAAGTCGGCAGGCTGCGACAGGAACCCCTGATGGAAGTGAATCAACTCCGGGCAAAACTGGTTGCCCGCATGCCGGAGTAATGCAGCATGGACGCGGAAGCGAAAACCCCACCCGCCGTCGAAACCCATACCATGATGGGGAACGAGGCGATCGCCCGGGGAGCATGGGAATCGGGAGTGCGTGTCGCAGTGGCCTACCCCGGCACGCCCAGCACCGAAATTCTTGAGAACGTCGCAAAGTACCCGCAGGAAGATATCGAAGCCCAGTGGGCGACCAACGAAAAGGTGGCGCTCGATGTAGCAATCGGCGCCTCGTTTGCGGGTGAGCGGGCGTTTGTCGCCATGAAACACGTCGGGCTGAATGTCGCGCTCGATTCCCTGATGTCGCAGACCTACATCGGCGTAAACGGCGGCCTGGTACTCGCGGTCTGTGACGATCCGGGCATCCACAGCTCCCAGAACGAACAGGACACGCGACTGCTCGCCGAGCTGGCCATGGTGCCGGTACTGGAACCGGGCGACGCCCAGGAGGCACTGGACTTCATACGCAATGCTTTTGAGATCAGCGAACGTTTCGACACGCCGGTGATCGTGCGCAGCACCACCCGTCTTTCGCATACCCGAAGTGTGGTCAGGGTCAGCGAACGCCTGCCGGCATCGGCCATCGGCTTCAGGGAAAACCCCGGCAAGAACGTGATGATCCCCGCACATGCGCGGGCGCGCCATCCGTTGCTCCTGGAGCGCAAGACCGCGCTGCTCGAGTACTGCGCAGGCTCTCCGCTAAATCACTGGGAAGAGGGAACCGCAGACTACGGCATCATCACCGCGGGAATTTCCTACTCCTATGTCAAGGAAGTCGCCCCGGAGGCACACGTGCTGAAGCTGGGAATTACCTGGCCGGTCGGCAGCGAAAAATTGCGGGCATTCTGCGCGTCGGTCAAGCGCATCCTGGTGGTCGAAGAACTCGAGCCGGTGATCGAACAGGCCGTTCGGGACCTGGGCTTCGAGGTCGAGGGCAAATCCCTGTTCTCCCGGGTGGGCGAATTTTCACCCCGCTCGGTACGCGACGGCCTGGTCAAAGCCGGCCTGCTGGCCGCGCAGTCCGTTTCGGGGGGAATGGCGACAAAGCCGCTGATACGCCCGCCGGTACTCTGTTCGGGCTGCCCTCATACCAGCAGTTACATGGCCCTGCGTGCCGTCGATGCGCGCGTCTGCGGCGACATCGGCTGTTACACACTGGCAGTCGTCGAGCCGCTCAAGGCCATCGATGTCTGCGTCGCGATGGGCTCGAGTATCGGCATGGCTGTCGGCATGTCCAAGGCGGGCACCGAGAAAAAGCCGATTGTGGCCACCATTGGCGATTCCACTTTCCTGCACGCGGGAATACCGCCATTGATCGATGCCGTCTACAACAACGCCGATATCACCGTGATGATTCTGGATAACCACACCACCGCCATGACCGGCGGGCAGGACCATGCCGGCACCGGAGTAACTTTGCGTGGCGAGAAAACCGCCCGGGTCAATTTCGAAGAACTGGTGCGCTCGATCGGCGTCCAGTGGGTGCGCCAGATCGACTCCTACAACCTTGCCTCCATGTACCAGACCCTGCGCGAAGCGGTCGAGTACAAGGGGGTTTCGGTACTGATTTCCGACCGGCCCTGCGTACTCGATCCGGTCAAGATCCGCGGCGAGGCCTTCCTGGTCGAAAGCGAGTCATGCGTCGCCTGCCAGTCCTGCATGAACCTCGGCTGCCCCGCACTCGCATGGACCGACGAGGTCTACGACGGCCACCACAAGGTCGGCATAGACCCTGCGCAATGCATGGGATGCAGCCTGTGTGCCCAGATTTGCCCGAGCAACGCGATCCAGCTGGCAAACCTGCAATGAACAGGCGCGTACCCCTGAAGGCGGATACACCGGCCGCAAGTTCCGCACCGGAGCGGCCCACCAATGTGCTGATCGTCGGCGTGGGCGGGCAAGGCGTGATCATGGTCTCCAAGGTGCTGGCTTCACTGTGCCAGGAACTCGGCTACCAGGTAAAACAGAGCGAAGTCCATGGCATGGCCAAGCGGGGCGGCGCTGTATTCAGTCACGTCCGGTTCGGCCACACCGTCTACTCACCGACCATACTGGAAGGGGATGCCGATGTGCTGGTCGCCCTGGAGTGGGCCGAAGGACTGCGCTGGTTACCCTACCTGAACCAGGACAGCGGTACCTTCATCGCCGATACGCAGCATATCGTTCCGCCCTTCGCCTGCCGCAACCGGATCAGGGGTGCCGATTCGGGCTACTCCCGGGAAACCGTACACGAGGTCATGGAAAGCGTGGCCAACAGCTTTGCCCTCGATGCGCTGCAGATTGCCACCGAACTGGGCGTACCCAAAGCCGCCAACACGGTGCTGCTCGGAACCCTCTCCACTGCTCTTGAATTTCCCGTTGATGCCTGGAAAGGCGTCATCAGCAAGTTCGTTCCACCGAAAACCGTCGAGGCAAATACCCGGGCTTTCGAAGCCGGCCACGAATGGGCGCTGACTTTCGATCGCGAAACGCGTCTCAAGGAATGGCAGGAGCATACCGCGCGATTTTCCGCGGAAATCGCGCGTTCGGATGTCGCCGTTACCTCTACGCTGGAAATCACCGAAGCCTGGTGCAAGGGCTGCGATATCTGCGTTAAATTTTGTCCGGAACGCTGCCTTGCCATGGACGAGCGGCAGATTGCCGTTCTCACCGATCCCGATCGCTGTACCGGCTGTCGCATCTGCGAATGGCTGTGCCCGGATCTTGCGATCGCCGTTCATACCCCTGCCAGCCCCGTCGAAGCCTGATCCATGAGCACCAGACAAAACCTGCAGAATCTCCAGGGAAACCATGCCTGCGCCCTCGCCGCGATCCACGCGGGATGTCGTTTCTATGCAGGCTATCCGATTACGCCATCCTCGGAAATTGCCGAGACCATGTCGGCGGAGCTGCCCAAGGTCGATGGCCTGTTCATCCAGATGGAAGACGAAATCGCCTCCATGGGCGCCATTATTGGCGCCTCGGCAGGCGGCGCCAAGGTCATGACCGCCACCAGCGGTCCGGGGTTTTCGCTCAAGCAGGAAAACCTGGGCTATGCCGCACTGACCGAAATCCCCAGCGTCATCGTCAATGTCATGCGCGGCGGCCCCAGTACCGGCATGCCGACGCGGCCGGCCCAGGGCGACATCATGCAGGCGCGCTGGGGCACCCATGGAGATCACCCGACGATCGCACTGACACCATGGTCGGTCGAAGAGGTCTATGCGGAGACGATTCGCGCTTTCAACCTGGCGGAACTGCTGCGTACACCGGTGATTATCCTGTTCGATGAAGTCATCGGGCACCTGGTCGAAACTGTCGACCTGGCGCGTTTCGAAAACCCCGATATTACCGATCGAAAATGGGCCGACGGCAAGATCGAAGGATTCAGGCCCTATGCCGATCCGGGCGACGGCGTGCCGGCAATGGCGCGCCCGGGCGACGGACGTCGCGTTCATACCACCGGGCTCAGCCATGGCGAGGACGGCTTTCCCACCCAGGACGCCGAGTTGGTCGCGCAGTTCATGGCCCGGCTGCTGGGCAAAATCGAAACCCACCGGAAGGAGATCGAGCGGGTCGATATCCGCTCCTGCGACGACGCGGATGTCGTGATCGTCGCCTACGGCATCACGGCGCGGGCGGCATACCGGGCTGTCGAAACCCTGCGGCAACGGGGCGTGAAAGCAGGCCTGTTCCGGCCGGTCACTCTGTGGCCGTTTCCGGAAGATGCATTTAAAAAGGTGGCCGAGCGCGCCAGGCTGGTTCTGGTACCGGAAATGAACGCCGGGCAGCTGATCCTGGAGATCGAGCGGCTGGTATCCGGAAAAACCCGGGTCGCCGGCGTCAATCTTTATTTCGGCGACCCGATTACGCCGCAGCAAATTGTCGAAACAGCCGAGGCAGAGTTGAAGCAATGAGTGACGTCGCACAAAACCAGTTCAATATCAGGGAGTACATCCGGGAAAACCTGTTTCCTCATTTCATGTGCCCCGGCTGCGGCCACGGAATCGCCCTGCGGGCGCTGCTCAATGCGGTCCATGACCTAGGAATCGACAAAAACCAGCTGGCCATTGTCAGCGGGATCGGTTGTTCCGGCCGGGTCGGCGCCTATATCGATGCGAATACCTTTCATACCACTCATGGCCGGCCGCTGGCGTTTGCCACCGGGCTCAAGCTTGCCAGGCCGGATCTGGAAGTGATCGTCATCACCGGCGATGGCGATTGTCTGGCGATCGGCGGCAACCACCTGATCCATGCCTGCCGGCGCAACCTGAACCTGACCTGCCTGATGCTCAACAACGAGGTCTATGGAATGACCGGCGGACAGGTTTCGCCCACCACCTCGGCAGATCGATTTACCACCACTACCCAGTACGGCAATCACGAACCGATATTTGACGCCTGCAAGCTCGCCGAAGGAGCCGGAGCCGGTTTTGTCGGCCGGGAAATGACGCTGCAAACACCGGCGCTGCGCGACCTGATCAAAGAGGCCATCGCCCACGACGGATTCTCTTTTATCGAAGTGCTCTCGGATTGCACCGAAATTTTCGGTCGCAAGAATGACATGGGTGAATCGGCGGAAATGGTCCTGGCGCAGAAAGCGGACTTCCGGTCGGTCTCCTACGGCACCGAGATCGGCGAGACATTCAAACCGCGCGGAATGAAAACCGGCGTGCTGTTACGGGACGACCGGCCCGAGTACGCCATGGCATACAAACGGCACAACGAGAAAAAGCTGAAACAATGAGCGATTTCCAGATTCGCCTAAGCGGCAGCGGTGGTCAGGGCCTGCAGCTTGCTGCAAAGATACTCACCGGCGCTCTGCTGCACGAGGGCAAACGGGTCGCCCAGTCAACCAGTTACGAGCCCACATCGCGCGGCGGCCTCAGCCGCTCCGACCTGGTCATCGGTGAAGACGCGGTGGGTTATCCGCTGGTCACCGACCTCGATTGCCTGCTGATTCTCGACCAGGTAGCAGTAGACGGCTCGCTCGACGTCATTCGCCCGTCCACGCTGGTGCTGATGGACAGCGAGCGGGTCACCGCCGCCCCGACACCCGACTGCAGGCCGGTATCGCTGCCACTGGTACAGGCAGCCCGGGGTATCGGCAATGTGCGCACGGCCAATATCATCGCGCTGTCGGTGCTGGCCGAGCTGGCGGGATTTTGCCGGACGGAAACGCTGAAACAGATCATTGAAAACCGGATGCCGCCCAGGTTCGTACCGCTGAATCTGGAGGCGCTGGAGGCGGGGATCGACATGGCAAGGAGCGCAGAACCACCGAAATAGAAAGGTAAGACACAATGAACAGACGTGCACCTGAAAAAAATGAGCTGGACCCCATCGAAACGGCGAGCCGGGATGAACTGCACGCATTGCAGCTGAGCCGCCTGAAAAAAACCCTGGCAGTCTGTTACGAAAACGTAGCGCACTATCGAAAAACCTTTGACGAAGCGGGCGTTCACCCCGACGACCTGAAATCGCTGAGCGACCTGGGCAATTTCCCGCTCCTGACCAAACAGGATTTGCGTGAGCACTACCCGTTCGGCATGTTTGCCGTACCCCGCGAACAGGTGGTGCGAATCCACGCATCGAGCGGGACGACCGGCAAACCGTCGGTAGTCGGCTATACCCGGGCAGACGTCGACCTGTGGGCGGACCTGATGGCCCGTTCGATCCGTGCTGCCGGCGGGCGCAAGGGCGATATCGTACATGTGGCGTTCGGTTACGGGCTGTTCACGGGAGGGCTCGGCGCCCACTACGGCGCAGAAAGGCTGGGCTGTACGGTAGTGCCGATGGGCGGCGGCCAGGGCGCCAAGCAGGTACAGCTGATCCGGGATTTCAAGCCCGACATCATCGCCGTCACACCCTCCTACATGCTGTCGCTGGCCGAGGAATTCACCAAACAGGGGCTCGACCCCGCGGATACCTCGTTGCGCATCGCCATGCACGGCGCAGAACCATGGACCAACAAGATGCGGGCCGAAATCGAACGGACCTTCGACCTCGATGCCGTGGATCTGTACGGACTGTCCGAGATTATCGGCCCCGGCGTCGCCCAGGAATGCATCGAGACCAAAGACGGGCCGACCGTCTGGGAAGACCACTTTTACCCGGAAATCATCAACTCCGAAACCGGCGAAGTGCTGCCCGACGGAGAAGTCGGAGAACTGGTATTCACCTCGCTGACCAAGCAGGCCATGCCCATTGTGCGCTACCGCACCCGGGACCTGACCCGGCTGTTGCCGGCCACGGCACGCAGCATGCGCCGAATCGAGAAGATTACCGGCCGCAACGACGACATGATGATCATTCGCGGGGTCAACGTTTTCCCGTCACAGATCGAGGAACTGCTGTTGAAAGATGCCTGCCTGGCCCCTCACTACCTGCTTGAGATCGGCAAGGAAGGCCCGCTCGACACCCTCACCATCAAGGTGGAAACGCGGCCCGGCGTACACCAGGACAGCCCGGACGACCGTGATCGCTGTGCGGCAAAGCTGGTCGAGGCGGTCAAGGTCTGCGTCGGCGTCACGACCAGGGTGGAGCTCATGGAGCCCTCAGCCATTCCCCGGTCGATGGGCAAGGCACAGCGGATCGTCGACAAGCGGCAATTATAGCGTTCTGCCGTATGCGGCAGGTGCGCTATCATTCGAACCTATGTATGGACTACTGACGCTACAATGCGATGAATATAAAGAGATCAGAAACACTAAGGGAGCAAACCTATACCGCCCTGAAAAAGGCGCTGTTCAACGGCTACTTCAAACCGGGAGAGAGAATCACCGAGGAAAGAGTCGCTGAACTGCTGGGCGTATCCAGAACTCCGGTCCGGGAATCCCTGAACCTGCTCGGTAAACAGGGCATCCTGGAGGTCAGGAAAGGCGGCGGCTATATTTTTCCATCGCCGAGCCTGCAGGAAATAGAGAATGTCTTTGAAGTCAGAAGGCTGCTCGAACCCTATGCCGCAAGAAAAGCAGTCAAGTTTTGCACCGGTGCGGATATCGATCGGCTGAACACCGCCATTGCCAAGGAAAAAGACGCGCTGAACAAGGCGGATGCGTCGGTCTTTTTTCAGAACAACATGGAGTTCCGCCAGGGGCTGTTTGCACTTTGCGGCAATGAGCATCTGTCCCGTGCCATACATGAGTTCATGGATCACATGCATTTCATTGGTATCGTGACGCTGAAGAATATTGCGATTCGCAAGATTATTATCGACGGCCAGAAGCGGATCGTTGCAGCACTGGTGGCACGCGACAGCCGCGCTATCGATAAGGCTGTTAAGTCCCATCTGAGTGCGGCTTATAAGGCGGTTATTTCCGAGGTCAAGAAGAACCTTAAATAGGGGGGATCGCCGGCTTGATGGTGCCAATGGGCCGGCATTGCGCGCCCCTTGGCCTCGGGGGCTGGCCGCCTTTTCAGCTTTGGCGCAGATCACGGTCTGGATAACGTGCCAATCGTCCGGCATTGCGCGCCCGCTGTCCCCTTTGTCGGGATGGCTCCCTGCGGTCCGCTTTATTCCCTCCAAAGGGGACACCGGACACACAATGCCTGGTTTTTGACGGAAGTCTCGGCGATCGGGACATGGCGCTGCGGCTAACAACCGAGCCATGATCAGGCTGTTCGGAAAGGCGAACCCAACCACCGATGTCAGAGGACAGGGGGCGGGGACTCTTGGAGGCGGAATAAAGCGGACCGCAAGGGAGCCATCCGCCGGAAAGAGTCCCCGCCCCCTGGCCTCGGGGGACTGGCCGCCTTTTCAGCCTTGGCACAGATCAGGTCTGGATAACATGCCAATCGTCCGGCATTGCGCGCCCGCTGTCCCCTTTGTCGGGATGGCTCCCTGCGGTCCGCTTTATTCCCTCCAAAGGGGACACCGGCCACACAATGCCTGGTTTTGACGGGGAGTCCGGCGATCGGGGGCATGGTGCTGCAGGGGGGGCAAACAGCCTTGTTATAAGCGCCCTGATTGTATACAGTATACAGCCAAACAAACTGGCATCACTATGGCTCACCGGGCTCGTCGGCATGCTCGCTGCGACCAGGCCAGTCAGAATTATCGGCAACCTGCAATGCAGGTCCAATCAGTCCATGCGGAGAACGATCGGATGAAATATCAGAAAAACGAAGCCAAGCAGTGGGCCAGAGAAAACCTGCCTGGCATCGGCGGCGGCATCATCATGCCGCTGAACGAAGACTACAGCATTAACTATGACGGCCTCGAGCCCTGGATCAACAGGCAGATCGAGATGGGCGTCAACGCCATCATTACCGACGGTGCATGCGGCGAGTGGATTACCTTTACCGTCGAAGAGCGGAAGAAAATCTACGAGGTGTCGGTCGATATCGTCAACGGCCGGGTGCCGCTGCTGGCCAATACCAGCCACCCCAGCATCATGTCTGCCGTGGAGCTGGCCAGTCATGCACAGGATGTCGGCGTCGATTTGCTGATGCACTGCACGCCCTATGCCAATTCGTCTTCGGATGACGGCGTCTATCGCTACTATCGGTACCTGGCCGACCGGGTCGATATCGGGATTTGTCTGTATAACACAGCGCCTACCGGCTACATTTTGTCACCGGAGTTCATTAATGAGCTGGCGGAGAAAATCCCGAATATCTGCGGCGTCAAACAGGGCATGGGCAGCCTGGATCAGACGCTGAAAGCCTACAAGGCGGCGGGTGATAAGATCGTTGTCGGCGATCCGTTCGAGGACTACTGGCCGGACCAGATGCGTTATATGCCGGACACCGCTTTTCAGTTCTGCAACTTTGCCCCTGCCCTGTTCCAGACCCCGGAAAACCCCTGGCTGTGCCGGTACACGGCATTGTTCAAGGAAGGCAGGGAAGAAGAGGCCATGAAGATCCATGCGCAAATTTCACCATTGCGGGTGCTGTTCCACGAAACCCAGGTCGCCAGCCTGATGGGCAAAGGCGTATTTCCGCTGCCCGCGCTGAAATACTGGGCCGAGAAGCTGGGCTTGCCCGGTGGCCCGGTGCGACCGCCGGTGGATTTGCTCACCGACTATGTCAGAAACGCAATCGATATACGCCTGAAAGAGGTTGGCCTGGTCGACTGATCGGGAGAATCTGCCGGGCATGGGTACGTGATATGGCAGTATTCGTCACTTGAGAGACTTTTATGATCGGGTTCGAATTATCAGACGAACAAAAGCAACTGCAGGAAGTCGCCCGACGATTTGCCGAGAAGGAAATTACCCCGGTTGCGGCACAGATTGACAATATCGTCGATCCCCGGGAGGCGTTTCCGAAGGATGTCATCAGGAAAGGCTTCGAGCTGGGCTTTCATGCACTGCTGATTCCCGAGGAGTACGGCGGCATCGGCGGCACGACGCTGGATTACGCCATCTTGCTGGAGGAGCTGGCGGTCGGTGACATCGGCATGGCCAATGCATTTCATGTGGT
>JAJRXW010000318.1 GCA_024276095.1 Gammaproteobacteria bacterium | reverse complement strand
TGAAAACTGCCCGGCAGAATCAGATTCTTTCTGCTACTTCATTTCGATAGTCCACTGACGTTGGGGGAAAACTAACATGACCAGGAATTGGCAGCATATTGGTGCCTTGGCTGCAGCAGTCGCGTGTGCGGGATTGTCCGCACAGGTTGCGATGGCGCAGTCCGCAAGCGGATCCGATGCGATCGAGGAAATCGTGACCATCGGTTCACGCAGTCACAAGGCGCGGTCCGTTTCGGACTCACCCGTGCCGATCGATGTTATTTCAGGCGATGACTTCAATGACACAGGTAATACGAACGATCTTACCGACAACCTGAAGATGCTGGTGCCTTCGTACAACGCGACTCCGGCCACAGGTGACGGTAGTGCGTTCGTGCGTCCTACATCCCTGCGCGGTACGGCGCCCGACCAGACCCTGGTGCTGGTAAACGGCAAGCGCCGGCATCGTTCTGCCCTGGTGCAGTTTTTTGCTCCCGCGGCGGGCAATGGCGCACACGGTGTCGATATCGGAATGATTCCCGGTATCGCAGTAAAAAGCGTAGAAGTTCTGCGTGACGGTGCTGCTTCGCAGTACGGTTCCGATGCGATTGCCGGTGTCATCAATTTCGTCATGAAAGATGCCTCCGAAGGCGGCGACGTTGACGTTCAGTGGGGCCAGTTCTATGAAGGTGAAGACAGCCTGAAAGTGGCTGCCAACGCCGGATTCGCCGTCGGCGACGGCGGGTTCATCAATGTCAGCGGCGAGTACTACGACAATGACGCACTGTCACGCGGCGTTCAGCGTCCCGACTACGATACGCTGATTGCCAATGGCGTGGACCCGGCTGTCATCGGCGCCGATGCCCCGTTTGGCGATGCGCCTTTGCTGCAGACCTGGGGGCGGCCTGAAACCAGCGGCGTTCGCCTGTTCGTGAATTCCGGGTTTGATATCGGTGACGATGCCCAGCTGTATGCGCGTATCGGTTACGCCGATACCGAGGGCCGGTACCGGTTTTTCTACCGTAATCCGAACCATTCAAGCCTGGCGCCTGCGCGTGCTGCCGGATTAACCGGCCTGCCCGCAGGGTTCACACCTTTCCTTGACGGCGATCAGACTGATCTCAGCCTGGTGCTCGGCCTGGAAGGCGAATTTTCCGGTGGCATGTACTACGATTTCAGCGCCAGCTACGGCAAGAATGAACTCGACTACTTCCTGAACAACACCGTTAACCCGGACCTGCCACTGGGACCGGACAACGGGCCGTCACAAATGGACTTTGATGTCGGTGGTTACGAGCAGGAAGAAGTCAATTTGAATGCCGATTTTTCACTGCCGCTCAGCGATTCTCTGAACCTTGCTTTCGGTGCAGAGTGGCGTGAAGAGACCTACACGGCCCTTACCGGTGAGCCCAACTCCTATGTGGGCGCCGGTTCCAGCGGGTTCAAGGGAATCACGCCGGCAAACTCCGGTGAGTTCAGCCGCGACAACTATGCCGTATATCTGGATATGGAGCACGATGTCACCGACGCTCTGTTGCTGCAGTATGCGTTGCGGTTCGAGGATTACTCGGATTTCGGCAGCACGGTCAATGGCAAGATCGCCTCGCGCTTCCGGATCAGCGACACCTTCGCACTGCGTGGTGCGGTGTCGACCGGCTTCCATGCGCCGACACCCGGCCAGGCCAATGTCAGTACCACCATCACCACATTCGATGGTGTGACCGGTCTGCAGGTTGAAGAGGGCCTCGTGCCTTCGACCGATCCACGCGTCGCAGCGGTTGGCGGCAAGGAACTGGTGGAAGAGACCTCCGTCAATTACAGCGTCGGTTTTACCTCTGATGTCGGCGAGACTGCAACACTGACTGTCGATGCCTATCTGATCCAGGTCGATGATCGTATTTATCGTACCGGCGATATTCCGGTGCCGGGTACGACCAACACCATTTCGTTCTACACCAACGCTCTGGACGTTGAGCATAAAGGTGTTGACATCGTGCTGACGTCCGATATCGACTGGTCTGCCCGTACCAGTACAGATGTGTCATTTGCGTTCAGCTATAACGAAATTGCCGTTACCGGTCAGTCGCTGGTCAATGGCGTTCAGCCGGTCAACGATGGCCTGGTCGAGGATATCGAGAACAACTATCCGAACGCGCGCTTCGTGCTGACAACCAATACGTATATTGGTGACCAGTGGAATCTGATGGTCAGAGCCAACTACTATGGCGGCCATTGGGACGAGCGCGGCAGAATCGGCGGTGTTGACGGTGGGCCTCCCAGCGCGAAAATCGATGCAACGGTTTATTTCGATGCAGAGCTGGCTTACCAGATGGATGAGAACTGGCGTTTTGCTTTAGGTGCTGTGAATATATTTGATGAGTTCATCAATACAATCGGTCCTCCCAATGCCAATCGGCTCAGTGTTGGACTGCAGTACCCGCGCCGGAGTGCCGCGAACTACGAAGGTGGTTCCTGGTATCTGAAGGCGCGCTACAGCTTCTAGACTTCTCAGACGAGATACAGGCGACTGATTGGAGCCTGAAGACAAACCGGCCGGTTGCAAAGTGCTTTGCAACCGGCCTTTTTTTTGGTGTGCCGGTTTTCCGGTCTAGCCCGTCTGCCTGGCTCGAGGGTCGCGTTGCAGCAATCGCGGGGGAATGTTTTTCGTGACTCGCGGCCACCGGTCGCGTATTTTTCGCAGCATTCGTTATCCATGTTTACAGGAAACCAGCTATGAGTAGTGTCTTCTACCGGGACCCGCTGCTTGAATACCCGATAGCGGTACGGGGAGAGGGTGTTTATCTCTACGACTCACAGGGTAATCAGTATCTCGATGGCAGCGGCGGTGCGGCGGTTTCGTGCCTCGGCCACGGGCATCCGGAAATCGTGGCCGCGATCAAGAATCAGCTGGACCGGCTGGCCTATGCCCATACTTCGTTCTTTACCAACGAGCCGCAGGAAAAACTGGCGGCAGATCTCGTCGACCGGTTTGGTGAGCAGGATGCTCGAGTGTACTTTCTTTCGGGCGGCTCCGAAGCCAATGAAACAGCGCTGAAACTCGTACGCCAGTACTGGGTGAGCAGGGGCGAGCGGAGCAAACACCTGGTTGTCAGCCGCCGCCAGAGCTACCATGGCAACACGCTTGGCGCCCTGTCGCTGTCCGGCAGCCCGTGGCGCAGCGAACTGTACGGGCCGATGCTCCAGGGCTGGCCCAAGGCCGATCCCTGTTATGCCTACCGGCACCGGCAGCAGGGCGAGTCTGCCGATGATTATGGCCAACGCAGTGCGGATTCCCTGGAGCAGGTGATCAGGGAACACGGCGCAGAGAATATTGCCGCTTTTTTCGCTGAAACAGTGGTCGGGGCAACACTGGGCGCCGTACCCGCCGAGCACGGTTACTTCAGGCGGATTCGTGAAATTTGCGATCAGCACGAAATATTGCTGGTGCTCGATGAAGTGATGGCGGGGAGCGGTCGTACCGGTTCGTACTTTGCTTTCGAGCAGGAGCAGGTGCGACCGGATATCGTGACGCTTGCAAAAGGGCTGGCGGGTGGCTACCAGGCGCTGGGGGCTGCTGTCGTTCGCGGCTTTATTCATGATCTGATCGTTGACGTATCCGGATCATTTGCACACGGGCACACCTATGTGGGCCACGCAACTGCCTGTGCTGCAGGCCTTGCCGTGTCCACTGTAGTCAGGCAGCAGGATCTGTTGCCGAAGGTCACGGCGCTGGGGGAGCAATTGCAGGTATTACTCAAAGAAGCGTTCGCTGACCATCCGCACGTTGGTGATATTCGGGGCCGGGGACTTTTTGTCGGCATCGAACTGGTCCGGAAACGGGAAACCAAAGAGCCACCGGATGCCGCGCTCGGGTTGCCGGCGCTGATCAGGCGCATGGCTCTGGACAACGGTCTGCTCTGTTATCCGGCCGGGGGCACCGCGGACGGGCGCAAGGGTGCGCATGTCCTGCTCGCGCCACCGTTTATTGTCAGCGACAGTAATCTGGATGAGCTGGTTTTCCGGATCAGTGCGACGCTGGACAAGATAGCGATCGATTAGGACGGCTTCCCGGAAATGTTCAGGTTAGATTCGTGTTAGCAGACCATCCGGATTTTGCAAACGAGCGCGTGATCGTCATATCCGCGCCAAACGGCGCACGACGAATACGATCCGATCATCCGGCACTTCCGGTCACGTCCGCCGAGCTGGCAGAGTGCGCGGTATTGCTGGCAGACAACGGCGTCTCGGTGGTGCATCTGCATGTGCGCGATGAGTCGGGTCGTCACACACTGGATGCCGACCGTTATCGGGCTGCGATGGCCGGTATCGATTCGACGGCAGGAGACCGCTTGATCGTCCAGGTTACCACCGAGTCGGTCGGCCAATACACGGCTGCTGAGCAAATGGCACTGGTCAGAGAGCTCAGGCCGGAGGCGGTTTCTCTGGCCCTTCGGGAACTGTGCGCTACCGGGCAGGATGAAACAGAGGCTGCGGCTTTTTTTTCGTGGCTGAAGCAGGAAAGGATCTGGCCGCAATATATTCTGTATACGCCTGACGAGGTGGTCCGGTTCAATGAACTGCGCTTGCGGGGCGTATTCGCTGATGAGCATCCTTTTTGCCTGTTCGTGCTCGGGCGCTATTCCGATAATTCGACAGGCACTCCGGCAGAACTGGATTCCATGCTGGCCGCAGCGGACTGCGAGGCATTCCCCTGGGCGGTGTGTTGCTTCGGCCGGCATGAACACGATGCAGCGGTCAAGGCTGCGGTTTCCGGCGGACATGTCCGGATTGGTTTTGAAAACAACCTGCAGCTGAGCGACGGCACGATCGCAGCGGATAATTCGGAGTTGATTGCCCAGTTCAGCCGAAGCCTGCGGAATACATCCAGAAAGGCGGCATCTGCCGAAGAGATTAGGCACAGGCTGGTGTGGGGCTAGCCAATGTATGTCCTGCCCTTCGTCGTGAATCTGCATTCGGTGCCTGCAAGGTTCCGCGCAACATTATCTGCAGGTGCATAATGACCCGATATTGTCAGGAGATACGTGAATGACCGCAGGCAGTTTCGTTACACATCTCGAGGGTGCTCTCGATGGCATTCACCTGCCTCATGACCGGCTCCAGACCACCAGCGGAGGGCGGCCATTGTGGGTGCGTTACGACCTCCCGGCTATTGCCGGCGCAGTCACACGAGAGGAGATTGCCCGGCGCCCGACCGATTTGTGGCGCTATCGCGAGCTGTTGCCGGTCGAGGCGGACGAGAACGTCGTTACGCTGGGTGAGGGGTGGAGTCCGATACTCCCGTGTCCGCGGCTGGGTCGGGAGCTGGGACTGGAGCGGCTGTCGATAAAAGACGAGTCCCAGTTGCC
>JAJRXW010000317.1 GCA_024276095.1 Gammaproteobacteria bacterium | reverse complement strand
TACAGCTCTGCAACCTGGTTTTTTACATCCATCAGAAGCGGAAAATCGATCTGCAGGTCACCGGCCAGTTCCGCGGCACGATCCGGTTTCTTGTCCAGGTTGATACCGAGCATCTGCAGTCCTGCATGCGGGTTGTCGCGAAGCTCCATTTTTTCCGGCAACCCGGCGAGCGCCGACAGTTGCTCCCTGCAGTGCCCGCACCAGCTTGCGCCAAAGCTCAACAGCACTACCTCGCCGCGATACTCGCTCAGACGCAGGTTTTTTCCATCGAGGGCCTTAAGGGCGAAATCGGGCGCCGGCCGGCTCACCAGATCGCCCCGGCCGGCAACAGCAGCAGATGTCGCCAGCACCAGCAAAACGCTCAGCACTCCTGCAACAAAAAAGTGACCAGCAGAGTCGTCCAGCTTCATTCCTTCCTCGCGCGCATTCTGTCGTTTCTGTTTTTCGCCGCCGGACCCGGGACCGGACAACGTCGAGTATTCTGCGGCGGCCGGTTTTCCAGTACTGCGGAATCACAACGGCAAACACCTAGCGCAAACCAGGACAAGACACGGGAAAGGGAACGACAATAGACCGGGACACCACGGAGGCGCCCGGAGCAGGTAGCCCCGCTGTCCGCAACCTGCCGACAACCCGAATGGTTATCAGCCGCATGGACCGGTGGCTTTGCGTCCCCGCCTTCCAGCGAGTTTGCCCTTGTCTGCATTTCGAATCCGGACCGCTTTCAGCTGTTGCGGCCAGGACCCGGTAGCTCAGCCGCTATGGTGGCAAGAAATGCTGCAGATTCCTGTGATGCGGGTCACGCTTCCGGAATGGGTGATCCTGAATATTTATTCTTTTTCAATGAGTTACAGTATATCTTCCGGAAATTTACTGCGGATCCAGACCGCTGGAAAAATGGATCCGGTGCCGGGCGTCGACGATCACCGCCTCATAGTCCGGCTGGCTTTCGATCAGTTCCAGCCCGGCTCGAAGACCGGCGACGAATACGCTGGTCGACAGGCCGTCAGTCATGGTCCCGTCGGGCCCGACTACGGTGGCACTGCGCAGCTCACCGGGCGACTTGCCGGTACGCGGCGTCAGGATATGGTGATAGCGCACACCGTCTTCGATAAAAAACCGTTCGTAGTCTCCGGACGTAGAAATTGCCTCGTCTTCCAGGGCGAGCCGCATCACCAGCCCCTTCTCGTCATCCGGGTCGCGGATACCCACGATCCACGGCCTGCCCAGCCGGTCCCCCAGTAACCGGGTATCCCCCCCGGCATTCACCAGCGCATGCCGGACACCTGCCTCCCGCAGCAGCATGACGACCCGCTCCACGGCATGGCCCTTCGCGATACCGCCCAGATTGATGCGCACACCCGGCACCGCAAAGCGAATCGAAGTAGTTTTGTCATCGAGCAATACGTGACGGTAATCGATCTTGCCCAGCCGCTGCTCGATGTCATTCTCGGTCGGGTGAACGCCGGCTCGATAATCGTAGAGGGAGCCGACACTGTCATAGGTAATATCGAACAGGCCCCCGGTGGTCTCTGACAATTTCAGCGCCTGGCCGATCAGTTCGAACAGCTCCCTGGAAACCGGCACCGGTTCGGCAGCGGCGAACCGGTTGACGCGGGAAATTTCGGTATCCGCGATGTAGGTACTCATCGTGGACTCGATACGGTCGAATTCCGCCATCGCAGCGGTAATCAGCTCCTGCGCTGCATCCTCATCTTCATGCCAGAGCTCGACGCCGACATGGGTTCCCATTTTATTCTGCTGATCGGAAAACCATTCAGCAGACGCAAGGCCCGGCATGCCCGTCAGGCACAACAGGCATGCAGCAGCGGCTACTGCACCGGCGCGGCTTCGCACCAGTGTGTTCCATTCGGTGTGTAGTTTCACGGTTTCAATCGGGTTATGCTCAGCAACTTCAGGATAGCGGGATATCCGACGGGAAATCAACATGACCTTACTCATTGTTTCAGCCATCGTCGTTTTCGTAATTTTCTATGCCATCACTATTTACAACCGGCTGGTATCGCAACGCAATGGCGTCAAAAATGCTTTCTCCCAGATCGATGTGCAGCTTACCCGCCGTTACGACCTGATTCCGAACCTGGTGGAAACCGTCAAAGGCTACATGAAACATGAACGCCAGACGCTTGAGGAGGTCATCCAGGCAAGGGATGCCGCGGCTTCCGGCCTGAAAGCCGCGGCCTCGGATCCTTCCGATCCCGCAGCGATCAAGAATCTCGCTGCCGCGGAAATGACCCTCGGCGGTACACTCGGCAGGCTGTTCGCACTGGCTGAAGCCTATCCGGACCTAAAAGCCAACCAGAACATGATGAAGCTGCAGGATGAACTGTCCGGTACCGAAACCCAGGTCGCTGCTTCTCGCCAGGCGTTCAACGCGACGGTGCTCCGCTATAACAACACCTGCGAAAGTTTTCCGAGCAACCTGGTGGCAGGCCGGTTCGGTTTCAGGCTGGCTGAATTCCTGGAGATCGAGTCCGAGCAAAAACGCGAAGTGCCAACCGTATCGTTCGACCAATAAAGAGAAACAAAGCCGGGCACCCAGGTACAAAACCTGATCGCACTACCAATACCCGCCACGCCGTCCAAAAAGGCAAGCCACCCCCCCTCGATGTCAGAGGACAGGGGGCGGGGACTCTTGGAGGCGGAATAAAGCGGACCGCTAGGGAGCCATCCGCCGGAAAGAGTACCCGGCCCCTGGCCTCGGGGGCTGGCCGCCATTCCCACTTTGCCACAGATCACAGTCTGGAAAATCGTGCCAATCGTCCGGCATTGCGCGCCCGCTGTCCCCTTTGTCGGGATGGCTCCCTGCGGTCCGCTTTATTCCCTCCAAAGGGGACACCGGACACACAATGCCTGGTTTTGACGGGGAGTCCGGCGATTGCGGGCACGGTGCTGCAGTTGAAGACCGAGCCATGATCGATCTGTCTGGAAACGCGAACTCAACCACCGATGCCAGAGGACAGGGGGCGGGGACTCTTGGAGGCGGAATAAAGCGGACCGCTAGGGAGCCATCCGCCGGAAAGAGTACCCGGCCCCTGGCCTCGGGGGACTGGTGGCACGATCGGGGCTCAATTCCGCTCTCCGGATG
>JAJRXW010000037.1 GCA_024276095.1 Gammaproteobacteria bacterium | reverse complement strand
CGTGCAGTTTTATGACACCACGCTTCGCGATGGTGAGCAGGCGGTCGGTGTGGTGTTTACCCCCGACGAGAAGTTCGAAATTGCCTGCGGTCTTGCCGACCTGGGTGTGGGCCGTATCGAGGCGGGCTTTCCCAAGGTTTCAGAAGCCGACAACCAGGCGGTCAGGCGGATTGTAGAGGCCGGGCTGAGTTCGGAGATCTGGGGATTTTCCCGGGCGGTGCGCGGCGACCTCGACGCACTGATAGAACTTGGGCTCACGGCTACGCTCATCGAGATTTCGACCAGCGATATCAAAATGAAAGCCTATGGTTTCGATCGCAAAAAGGTGATCGAGCGTGTGGTCGATTCGGTCGGGCACGCCGTCAGTAATGGTATGAAGGTGCTGTTTTTCCCGGTTGACAGTACGCGCAGCGAGTTTGGGTTTCTGCGTGAGGTGTACGCCGCCGCAATTGACGCGGGTGCCTCGGAAGTTGCTGTAGTGGATACCATAGGCGCCTGTTCTCCGGAAGCAGTAAGCATCATCGTCCGCGAAGTCAGAAGCTGGATCGGTGCCGATATGCCGCTGCATTTTCACGGTCACAACGATTTCGGGCTGGGTACTGCATCCGCCGTTGCTGCCGTCCGGGCCGGGGCCGACTGGGTGCAGGGGACCGTCAACGGGATTGGCGAACGAGCCGGCAATACGGATATTTGCGAGGCGGCGCTTGCCCTGCGCTGCCTGTATGACATGCCGGTCAACCTGAAGCTTGATCAGGCGCGGCGGGTGGCTGCGATGGTCGAGAAGGCGGGCAATTACAGGGTGGACGGGTGGCGGCCGGTGGTGGGTGAAAACCTGTTTACGCGGGAAAGCGGGGCGGTTGCCAACCAGTTCCATATTCCCGAAGCCATCGAGCCGTATTCGTCCGACCTGGTTGCCGCGCCGCGGAGAATCGTGCTGGGTAAAAAGAGCGGGTTGTCCAGTATCAGGCTGAAAGCAGAAGAACTGGGACTCGAACTGGAGGAAGATCGCTACGGCCCGGTGCTCGCGCAGGTCAAAGAGCAGGCAACAACGGCAGGCAGGCTGCTGACGGACGATGAGTTCCGTCAACTGGTGCAGTCAATGGCCGGCTAGCCTGCCGGGCGGCTCGATCGATGGCTGATCCGCTGGTTTTCCGGATTCGCAACCAGGAGCGGCTGACTGGCTTCCCGCTGCCCTCTGCCGGCCGGATCCCGATCCGGACCAGTGCCAGGGCATTGGCGGGCATGCAGAAGGAAGCCATCGTTGAGTATGGTGCCACCGGCGCGCGCTGGCGTATGGTCTGCGACGAAGGGCCCTGGCTGAATGGCACCGATCTTGCTCCTTTTCCGCTGGCTTTTTTCGCGGCGGGGCTGGCCGCGTCGTGCCTGTCGGAATTTGTTGCAGAATCGGGTGACCGGGGTATAACGATCGAGTCACTGAGCCTGCAGCAGGATAACTTCTATTCGATGGAGGGTTCGGCGCTCCAGGGAACAATGACCGCCGGTGTCATGCCCGTTGCAATGCAGTTCGCGGCGCGCGGCGATGCCGAAGCTGCCGAATTTGCCGATATTGCCCGGGTTGCTGCGATGGACCGTTCGGCTGCGGTGCGTTGCCTGTCCGATGAGTTACCCGGTGAATTTGCGCTTCAGATCAACGGCCGTCCGGTGTCAACGGGCGGTGTGCCGGCGGAGGCCGTGGATCTGACCGACCCGGCGGCTCTTTTCGAGTCCATCGAGCCGCAGTCCGTGATGGTTCCGGACGAGGACCTTATTCGCAAACTGGCCGACAGTGAACCTCAACCCGGCACTGCCGGAGGAGCGGCAGGCCTGCAGCCGAACCAGAAAAGAACGGTTCATGTGCGCACCCATGGCCGGGTCAGATCCGATGGCATGAAAGTACTGACCGTACAGTGCATACAGCCGGCAGGCAGTGTGTTCGAGTTTCTCAGCGATAACTCCGCTGCAGTCGGCGGGCAGGAGCGCGCGCCATCCGGGCTGGCCCTGTTCTCCTGCGGCCTGGCTTTTTGCTTTATGACCCAGATCAGCCGTTATGCGCAGATCGCGAAACAGGATTTACATGCCTGTCGCGTCATGCAGGCGACCGGGTTTCAGCTGGTTTCGGGCGATGACCCGGCAGGAGAATGCGTACGCACACTGGTGTGCCTGGATACCGGTGAAGCAGAGGAAAAAACCCGGCTACTGGCAAGGATGGGGGAGCAGACCTGCTATCTGCATGCCGCGTACCGGTCTGCTACCGATGTGCGGGTGAGTTTCGAACAGCGGGGCTGATCCTAGGGCAGTGTTTGCAGCATTTCCGTTGCAGATCGACCGATATCGCTGTCGGCGTCGATTTGCGTCGCATTGGTCAATGCTACCCGGGCCTGCTCGTTGTTGCCGAGTTGCGCATTCACGAATCCCAGCGTCAGCCAGATTCTCTGGTAGGTGGGGTCGACCGCCAGTCCCTCGTTCAGCCGGCTGAGCGCTTCGCCCGACCTGCCCAGGTAATGCAGTGTGATGCCCAGGTTGTTATAGGTTTCCACGTTGTCCGGGCCCAGTATCAGCAGCTGCTCGTAGAGTTCCGCCGCCCTGGCGTATTGCCTGCCGGCAAAAGACTCGTTGGCCTGCCGTGATATTTCAACAGGATCGCGGCTCATCGCCCGGGTGGATGGCACTAAATCAGATCGTGCCGATTGTTCTGCGGTGACAGAGCCCGGCCATGCCAGAACGGGCTGGCGCATTGCCGTTGAACCGGTGCTGACCGGGCCGGAGTCGTCAATGTAATACTCGCGTGTAACAGTAAAAACCACTGTCCCGAATATGACCTGGAACACCGCCATCAGAACCCAGAACCTTGTATTGCGCATCATGGTAGCCGCCTGCAGTCAAGTCATCGGTCAGCTGGTGGTTTTTACATACGAACCGGGGGCATCTTCGATTATTTCCAGTGCGCCATCGCCGGGTTGCCTGGCCGGTACCATTGGACCCGATTGTTCGCTCAACCAGCGCCCCCAGTCAGGCCACCACGAACCGGCATGTTCCTGAGCTCCTGCCAGCCATTCTTCGAGTTCCGGAGGCTGCTGTTCGTTCAGCCAGTACTGGTACTTGTTGGCAGCGGGGGGGTTGATCACCCCGGCAATGTGGCCCGAGCCGGACAGCACGAACCTGACCGGGCCGGAGTACTGGTTGCGTGCCTTGAACACCGACGGGTAGGGCGCGATATGATCGTCTTTTGATGCCTGAAGATAGACCGGGATGTTCACCCGTGTCAGGTCGATCGGAACCCCCTTGAGTTCGATCCCGCCCGGTTTTGCCAGGTTGTTGTGCAGGTACATTTCACGCAGGTAGAACATGTGGGTGTTGCGCGGCATTCGTGTTGCATCCGCGTTCCAGTACAGCAGGTCGAATGGGGCAGGATCCTTGCCCAGCAGATAGTTGTTGACGTAAAAAGACCAGATCAGGTCATTGGAGCGCAGCATGTTGAATGTCGTACTCATGGCACTGCCTTCGAGATACCCCTTTTCCGCCATCATGTCGTCCAGACTTTCCAGCTGCTGCTCGTCGATGAATACTTTCAGATCGCCTGCCTCCGAGAAGTCTGTCTGTGCGGCAAAAAACGTCGCCGCTTTAATGCGCCGGTCGTCACAGGCAGCCATATAGGCCAGCGTTGCACCCAGCAGCGTCCCGCCGATACAGTATCCTATCGCCGATATTTCCTGCTCTCCGGTTGCCCGGATTACGGCGTCGACCGCATCCAGTATGCCTTCCTGCATGTAGTCCCCGAAGGTTTTTCCGGCAAGCGATTCGTCAGGGTTAACCCAGGAAACGACGAACACCGTGAAGCCCTGATCGAGCATCCAGCGGATAAACGAATTGTCCTCCCGCAAGTCGAGGATATAGTACTTGTTGATCCACGGCGGAACGATCAGCAGGGGTACCCTGTGGACTTCCTCGGTACGCGGTGTGAACTGCAGCAATTGAATCAGGTCATTCTGATAAACGACCTTGCCGGGCGTTGTTGCGATGTTCCTGCCCAGTTCAAAGGCATCGGCATCGACCATGGTCATCTTCAGGGAGCCGTCGCCGCGTTCCATATCGCGGCAAAAATTCTCCATGCCTTTTTTCAGATTGTCTCCCCCGGATTCCAGGGTCGCACGCAATGCTTCCGGGTTGGTCCACAGAAAGTTGGTCGGAGAGAAGGCATCCGCGAACTGCTTCGTATAGAACTCGACCTTGCGTGCGTCCTCCTTGTCGATACCGTCGATTTGCGACATGGTGCTGACCAGCCACTGGGAAGTAATCAGGTAGGACTGCTTGATGAAATCGAACAGCGGGTTTTCATCCCAGTCTGCATGCCGGAACCGCCGGTCACCCCGGTCCGGTTTTGCGACGGGTGTGGATGGCTGTCCGGCCAGCTGCCCTGCGGCATTCTGCCAAAGCAGCATGTGCTTTTGCCACAGCTCGAGGTTGGCCTGCATCAGGCGGTTGGGGTTCATCGAAAGCTGACCTGCCGCCCTGGTCAGAGACGGCACGGCATTCAGTGGATCCGGGTTTGCGATACTCTGCTGATTTTTTTCGAGCAGCTTCGCGAAGATTTCCTGATTTTTCCGGGCCAGTTCGAAAAAGTTCTGTGTCAGCTCTTCGATGTCCGGGTGTTCTGACGTTTTGCTGTTGTCGGTCGCCATTTGCTGCGTTCCGTGAGTCAATATGCGGGCCGGTGCGGAAAATTCTGCAGTCAGGATTTCTTTTTGCTGCCGGGCATCCATGTTTCCATGAAAGACTTCTGCATCTCCTGCAGGGCCTCCGCACTGAAAGGCCCCGTGTTTTGCATGCCGGTCAGCGGGTTTGCGGACATCATGTCCTTGAACTGTTCCTGCATGGCCTGCTGTTGCTTCATGAATACTTCCATGCTTTGTTCGAGGTACTTGCCCATGAAATCCTGCATCGGGTTGCCGTAAAAGCGAATAATCTGCTGCAGCATGGCGGCACTGAGAATCGGTCGCCCTTTCTGTTCTTCATCGGAGATCACCTGCAGAAGAATGGCTCTTGTGACGTCCTCACCCGATGTGTCATCGATGATTCTGACTTCCTCGCCGGCTGCAACCAGCTTGCGAATACCCTCAAGTGTTACGTGGCTGCTGGCCGTCGTATCGTACAGGCGACGATTCGCATATTTCTTGATGGTTCTCGGCATGGCTGTTCCTCCTCAATACCACTATTCTAGCCCGAATAACGTCCGCCAGTCCGGATTGCAGCCGGGGAGCCGTTGACCAGGGCCTGGTTCCGCGCGGATTCCGGGCGGAACACCATCAAAAAAGGGCAGCAGCCTGGCGGCTGCCACCCTCACGGAGGATTGTTCTTACTCGGGTCTGTCCGACTGTCAGGCGGCTTTTTTGGCAGCCTTTTTATCGGCAGGAACAGCAATCGGACCGGCCTGCTTGACCTTGTCGCCGGTCTGCCGGGTAATATCGGCGTACTGCTGCACACGTTCGTTCATCTGTTCGCCGAATTCGCGAAAAGTCTCGATCTGCTGACTGAAATAGTCGTTGAGGTCGGTCGTATTGACGGCACGGTGAGCCTGGTCTACCGCAAAATCGACGTAATCCCCGAATATTGCGTGGTTCTGACGCGCCAGCAGTTCAAAGGCTTCGGCAGCAATACCGCCAAAGGCTCTTATTGGCTCGAATGCCTGCTTCTGGATGTCTGCATACTGCTCAAACTGTTTGTTGATTGTAGTCATGACGGGGTCTCCATAAAAATCCCAGCGGGGTTGTCCGATGGGGCAGAGTATACCGCAGTTATTGTGCAGTGCAAGAGGTTTTTATCGTTCCTGCTCGAGTCCTGTAACTAATTGATTTATATATTATAAATATAAACAACAGGGCGCAGAAAAGAATCGCGTATTATGCGCCGCAGAAAATCGCGCAGCTTACCGTTTGTCGACGTGCACTCCGGACGACTGGTTTTCGCCGCGCAGCAGCTCGAAAACCGAGTTGGCGGAGTGATGAGAGTCATGGATGATGATTCCCTCGCCGTACAATGCATCCTGGACGGCCGCAGAGACCGTGTGCAGCGGTGCGCCGCCACCTTCGCCCATTCCCTTGGCGCCGTTGTAGCTGAAGGGCGAGGGCGACTGAATACTGCCGTATTGAACATCGGGCATGTTCATGGAAGTGATCGGACAATAGTCGCTGAATGACGAAGTCAGCAAATTCCCGGACTCGTCATAGTCGAAGGTCTCCATAATGGCTGCCCCGATTCCATGGGCGGTCGCACCATGCACCTGGCCGGCGACAATCTGCGGGTTAATCGCGACCCCGCAGTCATCGACTGCTGCATAGGCCAGAATTTTCGGGTGGCCGAATGCACGGTCAACCTCGATGACGGCGATGTGCAGCTGAGCGGCATAGGTCAGTGTCAGGTTGCCGTATTTACGATCGGTATCCGGAATCGTAAACGGCGGGCGGTAGACGTGGCGGATGTTGAGCGTGACGTCACCGAGTTCTCCTGCCAGCACGGCATTGTCGTTGTTGACGAGATTGCCCATATACCAGTAGTTGATCGCCCGGTCGGTACCCTTTACGCCGACCTGCGGGCCTTCCTCGCCGATGCCGAATTCCAGGTCTTCCTCGCTCGCCTCAAGCAGGAACGCAGCAAGACGGCGCATCTCCGCTTTCAGTTTTTCACAGGCGCCGTGGACCGCAGACAGTCCCGTGACGGCAAACTGGCTTGCATAGCTGCCGGAATGGCCGACAAAGGTATTCCATCCGGTATCGAAGCCGGTACGTACGCGGACCATGTCGGGGTGGATGCCGAGTTCCTCGGCAACCACCTGGGAGGTTGCGGTTTCATGTCCCTGTCCGGACGGGCCGGACCCCAGCGTTACGATCACCGACCCCTGCAGATCGATTTTGATCGTGGCAACTTCCGAGTTGCCCGAAAACGGAAGATACGGATTCATGATCCGGGCCTGGCCGAAATTATTGGTTCCCGAATCAAGTGTTGTCCCGATGCCGATGCCCAGCAGGCGCCCCTCGGCACGTGCGTCAGCCTGTTTCTTCTTCCAGTCGTCCCAGCCGATCAGTTCCTTGGCTTTCTCGAGCATGGCCGGATAGTTGCCGGAATCGTAGACGCAGCCATTCGGTGTCGTATAAGGAAAATCGGTGATGTAGTTTTTCAGCCGCATCTCGTCGGCGGGAATGCCCAGCTCGTGAGCACAGATATCGATGATCCGCTCCATGAACCACAGGTGCTGCATGCGGGAATAGCCGCGGTTCGGAACGACGGGGCATTTATTGGTGACGGCCTGGGAGAAATCGATGCGGAAATTCTTGATGCCGTAGGTGGCCGGCAATACCTGTGACCAGATCACACAGCCCAGTGGTTCGTATCGCGGATAGGCGCCGCAGTCATCGATATGCCGCGATTTTACCGCCGTGATGACACCGTTCCTGTCGAGTGCAACTTCGGTATCCAGGAATACCCGCTCATTACCGTGTCCGCTCGACAGCAGATGTTCGGTGCGGGTTTCCGACCATTTGACCGGCCGGCCGCCGGCTTTGCGCGATGCCAGGGCCGCGATTGCCATCTGCGTATAGTTGGAGATCTTGTTGCCGAAACTGCCGCCGATATCGTGGGTCTTGAAATGCATATGGTCGACGCTGATGCCCAGCGCGGGTGCCAGAAGTTGCTGGGCAAAGCCGACGAAGGAATTGTTGCAGAAGAAATCGAGCTCGCCATGAGGCATCCATTCGGCAACCACAGCGTTGTTTTCCACCGGCGTGCTGGCGAACCGGTGGAAATGCAAATGGTCGATACTGACGACCCGCTCGGCCTCGTCGAACGCCTTGTCGACTTCCCCGTATTCGTAGACCCCCTGCCAGATCTTGTTGGTACCTGCATCCTCATGCAGGACTTCCTTGTCTTCAAGCGCCCGCTCCGGCGTGACGACGGCATCGAGCATGTCATACTCGACTTCGATCAAGGCTCCGCCGTCAGCCGCCAGGGCCGGGGTTTCCGCGACCACGGCTGCGACCGGCTCGCCCTGAAACACGGCTTTTTCGACTGCCATCGGGTAATCTTTGATATTGGCCGCCGGTTCGGGGCCCAGTTCCATGAACGACTCGGGCATCAGCTCTTTGACTTCCGCCCCGGTGAGTGTGCAGATGACGCCCGGCAGCGCCTCGGCTGCGGCTACATCGATATTCATGATTCGTGCATGGGCGTAAGGAGACCTGACCAGGTGCAGGTGGAGCATTCCATAGCCCTGCTTGTCGTCGACGAACAGTCCCTGCCCGCGAATCAGCCTGTCATCTTCTTTACGTTTGGGTGATTTGCCTATCCAGCTCATAGCGATTTCCTTGCATGCAACAACAGGCTTGCCTGCCTATCCGCTGGCCTGCTCGGCCAGTTCCGGGGCCAGCGCTTTTTGCAGCGCATCGACCAGTCGTTTGATGTCTTT
>JAJRXW010000316.1 GCA_024276095.1 Gammaproteobacteria bacterium | reverse complement strand
GCCGTTTCCGACCATTTCACCTCCTCATGAACGAGATTATAGTGGCATCGGATACAGGTCTTTTTTGTCTTTTGGTGGCTTTTTATTCGATTAAACCAGTCGCTTCCGGTCTTGTGACAGACCTTGCATTTGGCGCTGTCCTCCTCAATCATCTGCTGCCGTACGACCTGCGCCAGTTCAGGCCGCAAATTTTCCCATTCGGGGACATCGCGCAGACTGCTCGAGATGGCATGAAACGGGCTTTCGCCAATCGTCCCCTCATTGATATAAAAGAATTTCCAGATAAGAAACTGCCACACGGTATGCGGATTGTGGCAACCCAGACACCCGGTCCTGATGCCCCGCTGATTGTCGTAATGAGGCGATTCACGATATTCCTCATACGGGTAAGCGTGACACTCGGCGCAACCCACAGTCACATTGAAGTGCCCTTTATCGATCTCTTTGGTTGGCTTGAAGTCTTCTATGGATTCACTCAGTGCGCTCGTCTGTTTGTACTCGTCATAGTCGACGAATATCTCGTGGCAGGTAGTACAGACACTGATCCTGGTGAACCGGCTGTGACTCCAGCTCAACAGGCCAATGGCCAGGAGCAGGACAAACACCACAACAGCGGTAAGGATTCGTCCCGATGTGGACCTGAGGAAACCGGGGAATTTCACAGCCATTTCTCCATCATTTTATCTGCGTGAAATTCAGGCCTGTTCATGCAACTTCCTGTAAATCGCGAAGTGCCTGGCGTTCTCCACGCTAATATCGCCATACCTGTCACCCCGTTCGGCCGGAGAAACCGTGACCACCGTATCGTTCCACAACTGCGCACCGGTCTCCGGATCAAGGGCGACAGGTATGATGTCGTTGGGATTGACGCCTCCGTCCCTCCACCAGAGGTTATGATCGATATCCGGATCCTCCTGCTCCTCGCGAGCGAAAGGGGCGTGTGCACGGGGATCGGCGCGGGCCACACGGCCATATGCAGTACGCCCCACCGAGGTGCTGATACCGACGACCTGCGGATGAATTCCCTGGGTCAGCCATGCCTTGGTCACCAGGTAGCCCACTTCACTGGTGACCCGCACCAGGGCGCCATCCGCGATCCCGAGTTCTCTCCCGATACCTGTGTTGATCCAGAGCGGATTGGAATGCCACAGTTCCGCAAGATATTTGAGGTTGGATGTCATTGAAAGCGTGTGGTAGGCGACTTTGAAGGTCGTCAGCACGAACTGGTGCGACTGCAGGGCCCCATGACGCGGGTTCCCGCTCCAGGCAGGCGGGCGAATCTCTATCTTCCCGGATGGAGTGGGAAAGCCTGTTGCAGTATAGGTATGGTAATCGGCCTCGACCGGTTCTCCGTTCTTGACGATCTGCCGTGTCGCCGGATCGATCTTGCCATACGGTGGCCAGACACCCTTTGATTTCAGCCTTTTATAGCTTTTCTTTTTCATCCCGGGAGTTGCCTTCACCGCCTGCTTGACCCACTGCTCGGTATCCGTAAATGCCCAGTACTGTTTCATTCCCCGGCTGCCGTCCGGGTCGATGGCTTCAATGATCTGCTTGAGCACCAGCCGTACATCCTGTGCCTGCCCCCGGGGCTTGATATCCGGGTAGCTCATGCTGATCCAGGGCCAGAGGGCCGTTGGACTGCTGGCCACGTCGTGACGCTCCACGTCCACCACGTCCGGGAGAATAATATCGGCCAACTCCGAGGTCTCGCTCATGAAGGGGCTGAAATCGACCAGGTACGGAACCAGCTCCGGGTCCTTCAGGACCTCCCGCCAAAGACTCGCAGCCGGGGAGGAATAGGCCGGGTTACTCATGTGATTGAAAAGAACCTGAACCCGGCGTGTACCCTCCTTTACTTCAAAAGGAAAACGCGGGTTCAGTTGCCTGGAAGCACTCGCTACCGGCGCCGGCGCCGGTGCCGGCGGGGCGACGTCGAACCGGCGCGGCAGGCAATAGCCGCCTTCGTTATCGATATTGCCGGTAATTACGGCAAGCAGCAGACACGCCATTTCCGCATCGATTCCGTTGCGATGCAGACTGACACCGTTATGACTGAAAACCGTTGCCGGTTTCGACTTGGCAAATTCGATTGCAATCTTCTTGATGATTTTCGCTGAAACCCCGCTGGCTTTTTCCGCCATTTCAGGGGTAAATTTCTCCAGATCCGCCGCCAGTCGCTCGCTGGAATAGTTGGTCCATGTATCGATGAAATCCAGGTTCGCCAGCCCCTTCTGCATGATCACATTGGCCATTGCCAGGGCGATGATGCCGTCGCTGCCGGGAAACACAGGGAACCATAAATCGCTCCTGCCGGCAGTATTCGACATGCGTACCTCGAAAGTGACCAGCTTCAGCCTGTTGTTGACGACACCGTCAGTCAGCCTCTGCGCCAGCGGAAGCGCGGTCTCCATGATATTGGCACCAAAATTCAGAATGTATTTCGTATGCTCGAAGTCGGGGAGAATAAAGTTGAAACCCAGCGCCTCCTCAAGCGCCGCCTGCCTGGGGGCAGTGCCGATGGAAGGCAGGCGGCTGCGAATAACGGACCGCGAACCGATAGTGTCCATGAACCGGACGGTGCCTCCGTCCTTGAACCCGCCCTCGTTGAGATAGATGCTGTCGACATCGACCAATGCACCCTGCACCTTCCCTGCTACTTCGGCGATGGCTTCTTCCCAGCCTATCTCCCGCCACTGCCCGGAGCCACGGTTCCCTACGCGCTTCAGAGGCGCGAGTATCCTGTCGGGATCGGAAGCACCGAAAAAGGATGCCAGCCCTTTGGTGCAGAACTTGCCCCGCGTGGCAATATGATCCGGGTTACCTTCTGCTTTCAGAATCTCCCCGTCTTCAGCAAAGGTATACCCCCCGTCGAAGTAAGAGCACATCGTGCACAGATAGGGCCTTCTGTCCCGAGGATGGAAAGTTCTTATCTGGTGGAAGTCGTTACCGCCGAGTTCGAGCTCCATGGCATTGAGCAACCCAGGACAGGCCGAAGCAGCCGAACCTGCCGCTACGGCCGCCGCGCCGAACTTCATAAAATTGCGTCTGTCGATATCCGACATTATTTCAGCGTCTCCTCAATAGAATGTCTGCAGATACTGGCCACCCATCACCCACCAGATTCTCATGCCATAAACGCCAACAGCCACCAGAATGGAAGCGACGATGACGCCGAACCTGGTTCTCTTCAGGGGTGAAACGAGAATGACAAACGGAACGATCAGCCCGAAAACAATCTCCATCCACAGATAGGGAAAGCGGAACACGCCCAGCAGCACTTCCTCATGCCCCATCACTTCATTCTGGCTGCCGTATATGCTCTGCATGAATTCCAGGAACAACAGGAAAGCATCGAAGACAAGCCCATACATCATGTACTGGGCCATCTCGTAGATCAGCGACCATTCGATCCGCCTGGCAGCGGAAACAATCATGTTTCGAACCCATAGAATCAGCACCAGCAGCCCGATGCCGGAGATGAATGCACCGGTAAGAAACAGCAGTGGAGCGAGCGCCGTATGATTCAGGAACCGTCCGGGATTGAGCTCCATCACAACACCGGTATACCAGTGGGTCGACAGGGCCAGCACGATCGACAGAATGCCGATGATCTTGGCCCACAGCTCGTTGTTTTTTATCACAAAATAGCTGTAGACGATCATCGCGATCGGATAGGTCATGATCAGCACCGTGCCCCAGGACATGGGTCCCGTGGCATGCCAGTAACTGGGCAGTATCAGATAAATGAAACGCAGCGGTTTGCCCAGATCCCATATCAGCAGAATAGGAACGAGTAACAGCAAAATAATTGCCGTCACCGATGCCGACAGGGCCAGCGGTTTATAGCGCTTGATTCCGAATACCCAGCCAAAACTCGAGACAACAAATGAACCGGCGCTCGCACCTACCAGCCAGAAATAAACGGCAATGGTTGTCCCCCAGGCGACGTGATGGAAAACATTGGAGATAATTACACTTTCATCCATTACTGTCAGTCCTTTACCTCAGGTAAAGATTTACGTAAGCATCGAATACTTCTTTCGCCTTGTGCGGGATCGAGCGCAGAAACCCGACGAAATTTTTACCTACCTCGGCCATCGTCGACTCGCCCTCCACGATATCGCCGAATGCGTCACCGTCGTGGTTTCTCTTGAATGTGTTGAATTCTTCGCGGAGCCGCGCGGTTCGATTCGTATAACTGTGCGGCTCATCCATGATTTCCCAGTCACCGCCGATATACGATACCGATGGACTGGTGCCCAATTCCGGCTTCAGCACCATCAGCGTTTCCCTGGCAGCCAGCTGAGCCACTTCGCTGTTCGGGTCGTTCAGATCACCGAAGATCCGTGCCCCTCCCACACAGGCCTGGACGCAGGCGGGGACCAGCCCTTTTTTTACACGGTGGACACACAAGGTACACTTGTCGACTACCTGGGTAGGGAGGTTCTTGCCGGTCCGTTTTGCCGGTATGAGATGCCTGGCGTTATAGGGGCATGCAACCATGCAGGTACGGCAACCGATGCATCGGTTGTACCGCTGCAGAACGAAGCCGTCCTTATGCTTGTATGTAGCCTGGGTGGGACAGTTACGCACACAGACAGGATAGTCGCAGTGGTTGCACATGCGCGGCATGAAAATCCGCTTGGTGTTCGGGTAGGTCCCCTTGTCCGCCGCCTTGACCCACGTTCGCCAGACACCCATGGGAACCCCGAACTCCGCTTTGCAGGCAACCATGCAGGAATTGCACCCGATACATTTCCTGAGATCAATGACCATGCCATATCTTTTTGCTCCAGGCATACCCCGCGTCCCGGGTGTCTGCAGTCCGTATGAACGACGCGCCTCACGCATTATTGTTTCCTTTTTTCATCTCAGCCATGCTGTCTCCAATGTTCCATGAGGCCGCTACCTGGTAAATACTCTGCGCATGTAGGCGATCAGCTGCCAAAGTTTTTCTTCGGAGAGGCCAACATCCGAATCAGGACCGACCGGCGCCATCTCCGTGCCTTCACTGCCGTTCATCATGATCCAGAACAGTTGTCCATCCTTCCTCTGCGCAAGATAACCGGGAGCGCTGAACGCAGCAGGCTTGATCACAAAAAACCCGGCATTGGGCCCCTTCCCGTCCCCCTGCTCGCCATGACATTTACGACACTTTCTTTTATACAGCCTGCCGGTTTTCTTCAGAAAATCCTCGTCAACTTTTTCGTAGTCAACAGGATTGACCATATCAAGGTACTCCGCCGGAGCTACGGGGATCTCATGCCTCTGGCCGGCAGCCATCGTGATGCAGCCGGAAAGAACAACTCCCGAAACAATCGCCAGTGCACCTGTCGCCAGCGCGCCTGTCAGCTTCATCGTCCTCACCTCGCAATCGCGCGCACTGCCGCACCGGAAAAACCGACGAAGAGCAGGAACGGAGGGTATTCACGCAGCCGGCGCTGCCCCTTTACCTGGTGAACTTGGCGCGCAGATAAGCCACCAGCTCCCATATTTTCTCCTCGGAAAGTCCGGCATCGGAGTCGGGACCGAAACCTTCCATTTCAGTGCCCTCACTTCCGTACATGGTTATCCAGAAAAGCTGTCCGTCTTTCTGCTCTTCGAGATAACCCGGAGCACTGAATGCCGTAGGCTTGATCTCGATATCCTCGGAGGCCGACCCTTTACCGTCGCCCTGCGTACCGTGACACTTGCGGCACTTACTCTTGTACAGCCTGTTTACCTTCTTCAGAAAATCCTCATCGACATCGTCCATATCGATGGGGGATTCCATATCAAGATACTCCTGCGGGGCAACCGGGATCTGATGCTCCTGTGCCAGAACCGCCCCGGCGGCAACAAGAAGAACAAACCCCAACAACAAAGAAGCAATACCTGTTTGATTCACGCTCGACACCTCAAGTCAAATTAAAAAAAGGGGGCTGAAAAAATACACAGCCCCCTTTTATCGGGATGATCTACCGGGATCTGTCAGTAGATGTCATTCATCGTATTGTAGACATTGAATTTACCCGTCGGAGTGTACAAACCCTTGACTCTTGCCTTCTCCTTCAGGGTTTTATCATCCAGGATCACGACCTCACCGTCCTTGTCCCAGAGAGATACCCACACTTCGTCGCCGTCCTTGTTGAACTCCATATGTACAACCTTCTTCTTGAAGGTGATTTCCCTGGGCAGGGCATCCGGCTTATTGATATCGAACACTGTCAGGACATGGGACTTTTCCTGGTTGATCGTGTTGTCGCAATAAACATTGGTACTGTTCGGATGAGTCTTGATAAACAGAGAGTTACCGCCCAGCTCCCATTCCCTGACCACCGTCCAGGCATAATCCTTCGTCGGGTCGGTGCTGATAATGGATACGAGGCCTTCACCAAGATGCACGGTCGCCCAAACCCGGCCGAACTCGGGGTCAACCCAGTTGGCTCCCCTGCCCGGATGCGGCTTGGTTCCCGTGATGATATTCGCTACCAGCTTCCGCTCCACGGTATCGATGACCGAGATGGTATCCCGGGCATTGGCAGCTACCAGGAAGTACCGCTTGGTGGAATCCCAGCCGCCGTCATGCAGGAATCGCTCGGCATTGATCTTGGTCTCGGTAATGGTCCCGTCTTCCATCCTGCTGTAATCGACCAGCAGGACAACACCGGTTTCCTTGAGAGTGAGAATCCACTCCGGCGCATTGTGGGAAGCTACGATGGAGGCAACCCGTGTCTCGTCTCTGTACTCGTTGGTATCGTATGTGTAGCCCCGCGTACCGACAATCTTCAAAGGCTTGAGGGTGTCGCCTTCCAGAATCACGTAGTGCGGCGGCCAATAGTCGCCGACAACAGCATACTTGTCCTCGAAGCCCTTGAATTTGCTGGTATCGATAGACCGGGCATCGATCCCGGTTCTGACCTCGGCTACCAGGTCGGGCGGATCGGCCCACATGTCCATCATGGTGGCCTTGCCGTCACGTCCGATGGCATACATATACCGGCCGGAAGCGGATGTCCGCAGGATATGAGTCGCAAAACCGGAGTCGATGATGTTCAGCGTCTTCTTGGTATCGCCATCGATGATGGCAACCTTACCCGCGTCCCTCAGGACCACGCCGAAGTAGTTCTGCCAGTTTTTCCCCTTGGGCGGACTGGTGGGCCTGTCTGCGACCGGCACATGAACCTTCCACGACTTTTTCATGTCCTTCATGTTCCACTCAGGCGGTTCGGGAACTTCATTCTGGACGAATCGCGCCATGAGATCCGTCTCTGCACGGGTCATGAAGCCGTCCTTGCCCCAACCTGGCATACCGCCGTCCGTACCTTCATAAAGGATTTTTTCCAGGGCGGCCAGTGTCTTTTTACGGGTGTTGTCAGGAGTAATATTTTTCCCGGTCGCCCCTTTTCTCAGGGCGCCATGGCATCCGGAACACCGGTCAAAATAGATAAACTGGGCATCCTTGTACTCCTGATCGGTCATTTTTGGCACAGGCTGCAGATCTGCCGCGCCCACCGATGTCCCGCCCGCCAGTAACAGGCCGGCTACGATAGTCGTTGAAACAGCTAGTAGTCTATTCATATGTTTTCACCCACTCTTTGCTTGGAATTATCGATCTGATGCGTGCAGTGCGAGCACTTGCATCTAGAATTTTGCGGAGAACATCATCCAGGCTTTGTCTGTATCCACCTTGAACTCGTCGGCGCTGTAAAGAGCGAACTTCGCCAGCACCGAGTAGTTCTTTGAAAGCACCCAGTTCGCAACAAAGTCAACCTCGTCGCCATAACTCATGCTTCCGGTTTCAGCGGAATAGTCATGATAGATAAGCTTCATCTTTGCCTTCAGCAAATTGGCGCTCACAGAAACAAAGAAGTCCTCCAGACCACCGGTCGGTGTGCTGAGAAACTGGTCTGCCCAACCGTTCTGGCCGTGCAGTGTGGCCAGCGGAGTCTGGAATGCCTGACCGGGAACATCGCTTCCGTCAAGCACTTCATAGCCTATGTTGAATCCGAAACCGGCCCAGCTGGTACCTGTTTCAAGGCGCATATAATCCGCATCGTAGTTGTTCGGATTGTCACCTGCATCGCTTTGCGTGGCGAATTCTGCGACGTAGCTGATTTTCATATCGCTGTTGACGTTCAGTTTTCCCGTCAACCGTACACCAAAGGTATCGTTTGACGCTGCGGGCGCATTGTCAAAATCCAGCATGTACCCATAGGCAACTACCCTGGCATAAGGACCAAAAGTGTAACTGGCATCCAGCAGGTGTGAATTGCTGTCGAAATTTTCTGTCGGCGTACCCTCGTCAGGCCCGAAAATCCGCTTGACCTGATTGACATAGCTGTAAAAGGCATTGAACTTGTCATTGGGTTTGAAAATCGCCGACACTGCATCGTAGGTCTGCTCATTCTGGCGCCATCCCACGTTACCGACAAAACGGTGATTTTCGCGGGTGATGCGCTGGCGACCGGCAACAATCTCGGTATTGGCAATGCCCTTGTAGCTGATCGCCATCTGGTTGAGCTCCGTGCCCTTGGGATCGGCGACCACCGGATACTGTGTTTT
>JAJRXW010000315.1 GCA_024276095.1 Gammaproteobacteria bacterium | reverse complement strand
GCAATCCTACCTGTTCTGGGGATACACGAAAGAAATCGAACCGGATGACGTGGCCCCGCTGCAGGTATTGTCGCTGATGATGCGCGACCAGATCGTTTTCGATGTCCGGGAAAAGCAGGGGCTTGCCTACCGCATGGGCGTTGGCATGGAAGTTCACGGCAATCGCGTGCTGGCGTTCCTGAACATGGGAACCCGGCCGGAGAATATCGATACGCTGCTGCCACAGCTGACCACGCTGTTCTCGGCCGATTACCTCGAGAACACCGATCAGGAAAATCTGGAGCGACTGGTCAGCAAGCACCTGGGACGAATGGCATTCCAGAGGTTGTCCAGTGCCAACCAGGGGTATTACGCGGCGCATTCCCTGTACTTTTTTAACGATATCGACTATGACGCCGACCTGCTGGTGAAACTGGCGGCAGTGACCGCTGACGACGTACAGCGGGTGGCCGGAAAGTACCTGCAACCGGATAACCCCTGGCAGATTATCGTCCGGTAAACTGCTGTCGATGGCTGTGCAGTCAGGCTGCTGACGCCTCCAGTACCGCCCTCCAGCGTTCCAGTTTTTGCTCGAACGGCATGGCGGCATAAGCGGGGCTGGTGGAAGGCAGTGGCCGGCATGACAGCGGGCCGGCTGCGGCAAGACCGGGAAGAACCAGGCGCTGAAACAGCGTTGCAGCCTTTTTGCCGTTGAGAAAGACATGCCGGATCCCGGGATGCCGGTGCAGTAATCCGGCAAAGTCATTGACGGTGATCGAGCTGTCATCGATTGAGGCATCGAGACTGCCGGGCCGCCGGCAGGACTTCAGTACATCCCAGAGCACGATCCGGTGGCCGGTCAGAATACTCAGCCGCTCCTCGTACGGCCTGTCAAAACCCGCATCGAAAAGTTCGCCCATGATGGGCCAGAATGCATTACGCGGATGGGCATAGTATTGACTCTCCTGCAGCGAACGCTGGCCCGGCATCGAACCGAGAATCAGAACCCTTGCGCCGGGTGCTGCAACACACGGGAAGCCTTCAGAATTCGTCACTGTCCGTAGCGCCCTGGCGCTCGTCGGTAGCCAGCAGCGAATACAGTACGGCATCGTGATACATGCCCCAGACATTCAGCCGGTCACGCAACACGCCCTCGCGCGTTGCCCCGGCTTTCTCCGCAACGCGCTGGCTGGCAAGATTGCCTGCGGCAACCAGAATTTCCACCCGGTGCAGATGCTCTTTCTCGAATGCATAGCGGGCAAGGAGGCGGGTCGCTGCGGTACCGATTCCCCGTCCGGCGGCCGATGTCCTGACCCAGTAGCCCAGGTTGGCACAGGCATAGTCACGATCGAACCGGTTCAGCCCACAGCCGCCCAGTATGTCTCCGCTGCGATGATCGACGATGACAAGACTGCGCTCTTCATCGGTATCCCATGCTTCCGAACGGCTGCGAACGAATTCGATGGTCTCTTTGATCGTATAATCCGGATGACACCAGGGCATCCAGCGTCTCAGGTCGTCGATCGACTCATAGGTCGCTTCGTACAGCTGCTGAACGTCCGACTGTTTGATCCGCCTGATTGAAATCACTCCATCGGAAAACGGCCGCGCACTCATCGTGACAGTTTGCCCGCCCCCAGCAACGACTGCAAAAACGCCTGCGGACAGCCCCCTGCTTCCAGGTGCTCTACAAGCGCCGAGCCAACCACCACGCCATCGGCATGCGCACCGAGCAGACGCACCTGGCCGGCTTCGCGAACGCCGAAACCGGCGCATACGGGCAGGCTGCTGAATCGCCTGACCCTGTCCAGATACTCCGTCACATCGGCAGGCAATGACTGCGCTCCGCCCGTCGTACCGGTCATCGTGACGGCGTAGGTAAATCCCCTGCCGATTTCACACAGCTGCTGCATGCGCGCATCCGGGGTCGCGGGCGTGACCAGCTGTATCAGCGCCAGCCCCCGGCGTTCGAACGCCTCAAGCGCCGGCCGGCATTCCCCGCAAGGCAGGTCGGGGATAATGAACCCGCAAACACCCGCATGTGCCGCAACCTCGGCCAGGCGCTCGAAGCCGAAAACCAGCATCGGATTCAGATAGCCCATCAGCACCACCGGCGCCTCGATACCCTCCGCGCCGGCAAGCTGCTCCAGTATCCAGGCGAGACTGACACCATTTTGGATCGCGGCATGGCTGGCACGCTGAATGGTCACACCGTCCGCCATCGGATCGGAAAACGGTACGCCGACCTCGACAACGTCTCCCACCTTCGAAACTGCCCGCAGCGTATCGATAAAACGCGCTTTATCCGGATAACCGGCGGTGATGTAGGGAACCAGCGCCACGTGGCCGCGCGGTTCCCGTATCGCTGCACTGATCCGCTCATGAGGCAAAACGCTCATGAAGACCGGCTCCCGGGCAGATCCTGCGGCAGGTTTTC
>JAJRXW010000036.1 GCA_024276095.1 Gammaproteobacteria bacterium | reverse complement strand
TCGTTTTTTACAGCGCGCATGAAATCATCGGAAATCAGCAATGACAGGTTGAACTGGCGCAGCCGGCCATCCTCCCGTTTGGCACGAATAAAGTCGATGACATCGGGATGCCCGACATCGAAGGTGCCCATCTGTGCGCCACGCCGGCCGCCGGCTGAGGAGACCGTGAAACACATCTTGTCGTAGATATCCATGAACGACAGCGGCCCCGACGTGTAGGCGCCTGCGCCGGTGACATAGGCGCCTTTGGGTCGCAAAGTGGAAAACTCGTAGCCGATACCGCACCCGGCTTTCAATGTCAGCCCGGCTTCGTGCACCTTGTCGAGAATCTCATGCATCGAGTCACGGATGCTGCCGGACACCGTGCAGTTAATCGTTGAAGTAGCCGGTTTATGGTCCATCGCACCGGCATTGGAAATAATCCTTCCGGCCGGTACCGCGCCACGGCGCAAGGCCCAGAGAAACTGCTCATACCAGGTGTCCTTGCAGTTATCGTCTTCAACCTCCGCCAGCGCGCGCGCCACCCGCTTGTAGGTATCGTCCATGGTTTCATCGACAATCTCGCCGGTCTTCGATTTCAGCCGGTATTTCTTGTCCCAGATATCCATGGAGGTTTCCTGGAAGCTGATTGTCGTTGCCCTGTTTTGCTCTGTCTGTAATGCGGAATTCATTACCAACGCTCTTCCCCAATGTAGTCACTAGCCATCTGTGCCCGATTTTCACGGACTGAAACTCTGCGATCAGGAATTGCCCCCCCTGATCCGAGTGATTTTTTCTGAAAATGCCTGGCACAAGATATTGTGCCGGACTGCTGCTAGATTATGTCCGACAGCGGCAGCTGTCAAGAGGTTTCAAAAGATTTAGCCTGAGGCTTTAGTTATTACAAAACAACGAGTTACAGGCTATTTGTCAGGCCTTCCCAACCATAAAACCGATCAATTTCAATGCCTTGCTCGGATGCTTGGAACCACTATATGTTGTGGTTGATTATACTCAGGGAATTCACCTTTTATCCACAGTTCATCCACCGTTGCGAACCATTGCGACCCTATGACTGTCTACCGCATCTAAACGCAGGAGATTCGATTGCCGGCTATCGTTGTATGAATAGAAACCCGTTATCATTCTCATAATCCGAACATTGACACCTAAACAGGAACCCCCATGACCACACCGCTTATTCCGTCGTTTTCCCGATCAATCTCCGGGGGGCTTTTGCTCACCGTGAGCCTGCTCCTGGCCCAGGCCGGACTCGCCGCCCTTCCCGCCAGTATCGGTGACGAGCCCTTACCCAGCCTTGCACCCCTGGTGAAAAAAGCGGCTCCGGCGGTGGTCAGTATCGCCACCCGGGGCACCGTATCCGCGCCCCAGAACCCGCTGATGAACTATCCGTTCTTCCGGCGTTTTTTTGGCGATCCCCGGCAGCAGCCCCGGCAACGCGAGCGGGAAGTACGCAGCGCCGGTTCCGGCGTCATCGTGAATGCCAGCAAGGGCTACATTCTCACCAATCATCATGTCATCGACAATGCCGACCAGATCGAGGTCGTGCTGGCGGATAACCGGACCCTGGAAGCGACGGTCATCGGCAGCGACGAAGGAACGGACGTCGCGGTATTACAGATCAAGGACCCGGAAGACCTGCAGGAAATGCCGCTGGGTGACTCCGACACCATCGAAGTCG
Source organism: Gammaproteobacteria bacterium (assembly GCA_024276095.1). Taxonomy (GTDB): domain Bacteria; phylum Pseudomonadota; class Gammaproteobacteria; order Steroidobacterales; genus JAJRUG01. Next base: position 4,385 of record JAJRXW010000036.1, on the reverse strand, counting down.
GCGATTTCGTTGTCGCCATCGGCAATCCGTTCGGGCTTCAGCACACCGTCACCTCAGGCATCATCAGTGCACTGGGTCGATCCGGCATGAACCCGGGCGGCTACGAAGATTTCATTCAAACGGATGCGTCCATCAACCCGGGAAACTCCGGCGGCGCGCTGATTAATCTCAAGGGCGAGCTGATCGGCATCAATTCGATGATATTCAGCCGCAGCGGCGGCAATATCGGAATCGGTTTTGCCATCCCGGTCAACATGGCCGAATCCATCATGTCGCAGATACTGGAGTATGGAGAGGTACGGCGCGGACTGCTCGGCGTCAGCATCACCGACATGAATGCAAACACGGCAAAAGCGCTGGGAGTGGATGAAACCGAGGGCGCACTGGTACAGGAAGTCGTTGCAGATTCAGCCGCCGAAAAAGCGGGTATCGAGGCCGGCGATATCATCGTCAGCGTAGATAACAAGGAAATCGACAATGCCGCAGAACTCCGTGCGACCATCGGGCTGAAACGCAGCGGCGACACCATCAACATCGGGCTGATACGCGATGGAAAGCGCATCAGGACCAAAGCCACCCTGGACGAGCTCGACGGGCCGCAGCAGGTAGCAGCCGGTGAGATCCACCCCGGGTTGGCAGGTGCCGATCTTGCCGACTTCGCAGGGGATGCGAGCAGCTTTCCCGGCAAAGCCGTGATCGTCGAATCGGTAGTCGCAGGCAGCGCAGCAGCACAACGCGGATTGAGAACCAATGACATCATCGCCACCGTCAACAACCGCCGGGTTCACTCGGTGCAGGAACTGCGGGAACTTTCCAAAGACCAGGATCCCCTGTTCCTGGGTATACAGCGGGGCAGGCGCAAGCTGTTGATGCGAATTCAGTAATCCCGGCGCCGGCGGTACTGCACTGTGAGCCAGGCCAAAACGTTTTGCGTTCTGGGCGGTACCGGGTTCCTGGGGTCCCGGCTGGTCGGCAAACTGGCGGAAAACGGCTGCAATATTCGGATACCGACCCGCAGCCGGACGAAAAACACCCGTTTGCTGGTGGCCCGGAAGTGCAGTTTGTCCAGACCGATATTCATCGGCCTGGAGCACTCGAGCAGCTGTTCGACGGCTGTGATGTAGTGATCAACCTGGTCGGGATCCTGAACGAATCGGGCCGCGACGGTTCAGGTTTTTCGCTGGCACATACGCAGCTGGCTGAAAAAATCGTCGCCGCCTGCAAACACGCCGGTTGCGACAAACTGATACAGATCAGCGCGCTGCGGGCCAATGCGGATCACGGTCCCAGTCATTGTCTCAGAACCAAGGGCGAAGCCGAACGGATCATCTCGACCAGCACCATGAAAACCCGCTGGACCATTTTTCAGCCATCGGTAATTTTCGGCCCGAACGATTCTTTTACCAACCGTTTTGCCGGCCTGCTGGCGTGGATACCGGTACTCCCGCTGGCCATGCCGGACGCGCGCTTCGCTCCGGTCCATGTCGACGATGTCGTGGCGGCAATCGTTTGTGCAGTATCCGACGACGAGACAGACGGCCGAACCTACCAGTTGTGCGGTCCGGAAACATATACCCTGCGCGAACTGGTCGGAATGATTCGATCGGCCATCGGCTCGCGGTGCCTGGTAGCCGGCCTGCCCCGCTGGATGTCACGCGTTCAGGCTGCCATCATGGATTTCGTGCCCGGCAAACCGTTCTCGACAGATAATTATCTTTCGCTGACGGTCCACTGCCTGTGCACCGAAGACGGCTTCGCGCAGCTGGGTCTCAAGGCCCGGTCCTTCGAAAAGAACCTGCGGGCCTGTATCGGAAAACTTAATTGCCGATCCGATCTCGACAGGTTCCGGCAACTGGCCGGACGGCATTAACTTCGCGCCCGGACGCCAGCCGGTCCATTTCTGCAGCCCGCTCGGCGGGGGGTAAAGCAGCCACCGCTGCAGCCCGCGCATAGAAAGCCCGCAAATCCCCTTTTACCTCCGCAAGCATGGCCTGGAAAGCCGGAACATAGTCGTCATACGCCGCCAAGGCCGCCAGTTTGGCGTTATTGAGCCCTGCATCGAACCAGCCGTCGAAAAATGGCGGGCCGCCCCATCGATCGCGAAGCGCACGGTATCGATCGATCATCGCTGCGAACACGGCTGCTTTGGCTGACTGCTTGTCGTTGTCAGGCAATTCTGCTGCATAGAGCTGCGCCAACCTCTGACGCCCGTGGTCCAGAACTGCAAGTACCTGGTGGCGGCGGGTGCGGCGCAAGTCGGCAGCGCATTGATCCTCCCACGAAAATATCGCGGCATTGCCCGACCGGCGCCATCGTCGCAGGCCCTCCTGCTCGACGAAGCTCGCAAACCCCTCGCTGAACCGGGTATCGCCTTTGGCATAGAGCTGCTGGTGAGCGAGCTCGTGAAATATCAGACCCGATAGCCGGGACGCCGGCAGCCCCGCCATGGTATTGAGCAGCGGATCGGCGAACCGGCCGAGCGTGGAATAAGCGGTGGCACCGCCGACATAGACATCCAGGCCCTGGTCATGCAAACGCGCAGCAAATTGCCGGGCATCTCGCTCCCTGAAATCCCCCCGATAGGCCACACAACCGGCAACCGGAAAACACCAGGTTACCGGTTCGAGTGAAAACCCGGGTGCCGCGACAACATTCCAGACCGCGTAGGGGCGCTGCAGATCTGCGAACTGCCGGTAGCTGCCATTATCGGGCAACTGCAGATCTGCATGTGCAAATGCCAGTGCAGCATCGGCGGTCTCCAGCAGATCGACAACCTCCGGGGAGGTCTCGGGGTCCGCAAGCACCTGATCGACGGGGCGGCGCAGACGCATCAGCTCCAGGTGACCCGTAGTGGCCTGGTAATAATAGCCAATACTGCATGCTGACAGCTGGGCACCCAGCAACAGCAGCAGCACAATTCGAAACAGCATATTCATGAACTCCATTCATACGATAACCGCTACAATAGGTCCATGCAGATTTTCCTTGTAGGCGGAGCAGTCCGGGACGAATTGCTGGATCTGGCGGTCCGGGAACGCGACTGGGTGGTCGTCGGTGCAAAGACCGGGGAACTGGAAAAACAGGGCTACAAGAAGGTGGGCAAACATTTTCCGGTCTTTCTGCACCCGCAATCGAAAGAAGAATATGCGCTCGCCCGCACCGAGATTAAAACCGGCAAGGGATATCATGGCTTCGAGTTTCACGCCGACAGCGGGGTCACGCTGGAAGAAGACCTGCACCGGCGCGACCTGACAATCAACGCCATTGCGCAGGATGCGAATGGCGAACTCATCGATCCCTATGGCGGCCAGGCGGATATCGAGGCCAGGGTGCTGCGCCATGTATCGGAAGCATTCAGGGAGGATCCGGTACGGGTGCTGCGGGTGGCGCGGTTTGCGGCCCGTTTCCACTCACTCGGCTTTACGGTCGCCGCCGAGACAATCGACCTGATGAAGGACATGGTCTCCAGTGGCGAAGTGGAATCGCTGGTCCCGGAACGGGTCTGGACCGAAACCCAGCGGGCGCTGGCAGAAAGCCGACCGGATGTTTTTTTCCAGGTATTGCGGGACTGCCATGCCCTGGCGGTCATCTTTCCGGAAGTAGACGCACTGTTCGGCATACCGCAACCGGCCCGCTGGCACCCGGAAATCGATACCGGCATTCACGTCCTGTTGTCACTGCGCCAGGCAGCGGTGCGATCCATCAGCACCGAAGCGCGTTTCGCGGTGCTGGTTCATGATCTGGGCAAGGCAACGACGCCCGAGCACGAGCTGCCGCACCACAAGGGTCACGAGTACCGCAGCGTGAAGCTCGTGCAACAGCTGTGCAGGCGGCTCAACGTCCCCAACCGGTACCGGGACCTGGCGATCCATGTCGCCCGCTACCACACCCATTGTCACCTGGCCCTGGAACTGCGCCCGGAGACCATCCTGAAAATGCTCGATGCAGTGGATGCCTTTCGCCGTCCGGAACGCTTTGAAGATCTTCTGGCGGCCGCAGAAGTCGATGCTCAGGGTCGCAAGGACTGCCAGGACAACGCCTATCCGCAGGCGGACCTGCTGCGTGCCGCAAAAGAAGCTGCAGCACCCGTCAATGCGGCATCGATTGGCAATGCAACAGAGGGCATGAAACCTGACGGCAAGGCGCTGGGCAAAGCCATCAGGGAAGCCAGGATCGCTGCGATCAAAAAGGCGATCGCGGCATTCAAGACCCCGGATACGGCCGGATAGCGGGAACAGCGCCGCGCTTGCGGTATGCCGGGGGGGTGGGGCATTCGTTCGGAGACTGTGTCCCGCATGGACGCGGGACGCAAGCCCCCATGGACGGGTTCACGGCGGGTCTCCGAACGAATGCCCCACCCCCCCGGCATACCGCAAGCGCGGCGC
>JAJRXW010000314.1 GCA_024276095.1 Gammaproteobacteria bacterium | reverse complement strand
GTATTCGGAAGGAACTCCGGTCCTTGTTCTGATGTCAGAACCTGTTGACATTACCCGTTCCCCAGCGCCTAATTTTATCTCGACAGCTAACTCGAAAAAGCTTCCTGAATTCATGAATTCACCGCTACAGATCGACTACTATACCGATATTCTTTGCGTCTGGGCCTGGATCGCACAACGCCGTGTTGATGAAATCCAGGAACATTGGGGAGGGAAAATCCAGATTCAGCACCATTGCGTCAACGTTTTCGGCGATACGGCCAATCGAATAGGCACGCAGTGGTCTGATCGGGGCAGCTACGCGGGCTTTGCCGAGCATGTTCAACAGTCGGCAGCACCGTTCGAGTTTGCACCGATCAACGCGGATATCTGGCACCAGGTGCGACCCTGCACATCGGCCACTGCACACATGGTCCTGAAAGCGGCTGAACTGACCACCACCGCAGAGGATGCCATGAAGCTCGCCGCCACACTGCGCAGCAGTTTTTTTGTTGAAGCACAGGATATCGGCAAGCTTGACGTGGCCCTGGATATCGCCTGCAGCGCCGGTTTCGACGGCGCTGAGCTGAAGTCGGCAATTGAGTCGGGGCATGCCCAAGCGGCGCTGATGGCAGACCTTGAACAAACCCAGGCCCTCAGAATATCGGGCAGTCCGTCCTGGGTACTGAACAGCGGGCGACAGATTCTGTACGGAAATATCGGCTACCGGGTAATCAATGCGAATATAGAGGAGCTTCTGAAAAACCCGGCAGAAGAGGCAAGCTGGTGTTAACAGACACACGGCAAAACGGATCCGATTGCCATGCAGCCCGTGTGGCTGCATAGTGATCATGCGCTGTAACTGACAAGCGGAGAAAACAGATGAGTATCAAATTCGGTTTTGGAAAACCAGTGGATGCAAATTTTGACGATGCTGTGCGTATCGTTACCGATGAACTGAAAAAAGAAGGCTTTGGAATATTGTCGGAGATCGATGTTGCCGCGGCATTGAAAGAAAAGCTCGGCAAGGACATGCCGCCCTACCTGATCCTCGGTGCCTGCAACCCGCCGCTGGCCCATCAGGCAGTCAGCGCCGTACCCGAAATCGGCCTGCTGTTACCCTGCAATGTGCTGGTCAGAGAAGACGAAACGGGCCAGGTGCACATCAGCTTCATGGATCCGGGTGCGGTACTGGGGCTGGTCGATAACCCTGACATCGAGCCGCTGGCCGGTGAGGTCAAAAGCAAGCTGCTGCGCGTACTCGACAACCTCTAGAACTCGACTAAGCCAGGCCGCGTAAACCGGCCGCCTGGTTGCAGACCAGGCTGGCCGGGCCGGCGCTATATACCAGTCTTTTTGACATTGGTTTCAATGGTGGTCGGCGAACCATGGATCAGGGCGCCTGCCCTCCACGCGCCTAAACGGCCCATTTCGCACCGAAAATAGGCCGTTTAAGATCGTTTTTCGGCATGATATAGAAATAATTCCTTTTATTTTCATAGCGCTAACGAGGTCCGACCCCAAACGCGAATTTAACGGGCTGGAAACTGTCAAGATTAGCTGTGCCTGTTAAAGAGCAAAATTGATGAGAAAAACAAAAATTCTGGTGGCGCTGCTGGTTGTCACTGCGATCAGTACTGCCTTCTGGCTCGACCTGGAACAATATCTTACGCTTGAGTTTTTTCGTGGTCAGCAAGCTGCGATCCAGGCCTATGTGACTGTGAATCCGCTGAAAGCGCTGGGCGTTTTCTTTGTTCTTTATGTGGTGATTGCCCTGCTGCCGCTGGCTGCGATCCTGACGCTGGCGGCAGGTGCGATCTTTGGCATTGTGCAGGGCGTGATCGTTGTCACGCTTGCGGCCGGCATCAGCGCCGTACTGGCATTCCTGCTCTCACGCTACCTGTTCCGGACAGCTGTCGAGACTCGGTTCAGCGGTGTCGCCAATGCAATCAACAAGGGCATTGAAAAGGACGGCCCTTACTATCTGTTTACGCTGCGCCTGATACCGGTATTTTCTTTCGTCGCAATCAATCTGGCGATGGGCATCACCCGGCTGCGCACCTGGACCTTCTACTGGGTCAGCGTGCTTGGCATGCTTCCAGCTACAGTCGTCTACGTGAACGCCGGTACGCAACTGGGCCGAATCGAAACAGCGAATGATATATTGTCACCGCAGTTGATCGGTTCTTTTGTTCTGCTTGGCCTGTTTCCGCTGGCCACGAAAAAAATCATCGAAGTCATCGCCAACCGGCGCAAGCGCAGACACTTCGCCAGGCCCGGGAGTTATGACGTCAATATGGTGGTCATCGGCGCCGGTTCCGCCGGGCTGGTCAGCGCCTACATCGCAGCGGCCTCCAAAGCGCGGGTGGTGCTGATAGAGCAGCACAAAATGGGCGGTGACTGCCTGAACACCGGTTGCGTGCCGAGCAAAGCGCTGATTCGCTCGTCACGAATTGCTTCCTACGTTCGGCGTGCCGGAGAATTCGGGCTGGGCACGCTGCCGGTCAACGTGGATTTCCCGAAAGTGATGCAAAGAGTCAGGGATGTCATCGGAGATATCGAGCCACACGACTCCATTGAACGATACACGAGCCTTGGCGTCGAGTGCGTCACAGGCAAGGCGACGATCACATCCCCTTACACCGTCGAAGTCGACGGTCGCACCATCACTACCCGAAGCATCGTCATCGCCACCGGCGGGCGACCGGCGGTTCCGCCGATTCCAGGCCTCGAAAAAACCGGCTACCTGACTTCCGATACCATCTGGAACCTGACACAGCAACCGGAACGACTGCTGGTACTCGGCGGCGGCCCGATTGGCTGCGAACTGGCGCAGGCATTCCAGCGCCTGGGCAGCCAGGTGACAATGGTCGAGGCCCTGCCGCGCCTGCTCACGCGTGAGGATCCCGAGGTATCGGAAGCCGTTGCTGCCCGATTCGAAGCCGACGGCATCAGGCTATTTACCGGATACCAGGCAGTCGAATTTCTCCTGGGCAGGGAATGCCACACGGTACGCTGCGAAAAGGACGGAGATTCCATTGAGATCGGGTACGATCAGGTATTGATCGCTGTCGGTCGCCGCGCCAACTCCTCCGGCCTTGGCCTGGAAAAAATCGGCGTACGCCTGAACGACAACGGCACAGTAGAAGTCAACGACTACCTTCAGGCCACCTACCCGAATATCTATGCCTGCGGCGATGTGGCCGGGCCTTACCAGTTGACGCATGCCGCCGCGCACCAGGCATGGTACTGCGCGTTCAACGCCCTGTTCGGTCGATTCCGGAAATTCAGGGTGAACTATCGCGTAATGCCGTGGGCAGTATTCACCGATCCGGAGGTTGCCCGCGTCGGGATCAACGAGCAGGAAGCAAAGCAGCGCAACATCGATCATGAGATAACCCGTTACAACATCGATGACCTCGACCGGGCAATCGCCGATGGTGAGGCCCACGGCTTTGTAAAAGTGCTGACAAAAAAAGGCAGCGACAAAATCCTTGGCGTTACCATCGTCGGCCCGCATGCCGGAGATATCATTTCGGAATATATCACTGCGATGGTCCACGGCCTTGGGCTCAAAAAGATACTCGGCACGATACATATCTACCCGACACTTTCGGAGGCAAACCGCTTTGCAGGAGGAGAATGGCAAAAGACACACCTGTCACCGCAACTATTATCCTTCGCAGAGCGCTATAATAGATGGTTGAGAAAGTAGTCGAGCAATAAAACATGGATGCACAGCCTGGCAATCAGGTCATTACAACCAGAAACCTCAAACGCAGTTATCAAATGGGAGAGGAAGTCATTCACGCATTAAGCGGCGTGAACCTGAGTATCGACCGGGGCGAGTACGTAGCGATCATGGGCCCCTCCGGCTCCGGCAAGTCAACGCTAATGAACATGATCGGGTGCCTGGATACACCGGATGAAGGCACTTACTGGCTGAACGGGCGCACCGTATCCAATCTCGGCGACCGGCAGCTGGCGAAAGTTCGCAACGAGGAAATCGGTTTTGTGTTTCAGACTTTCAATCTGCTGCAACGTGCGACGGCTCTGCATAATGTCGAGCTGCCGTTGATCTACACCGGCCTTTCGAAGGCAGACAGAATC
>JAJRXW010000035.1 GCA_024276095.1 Gammaproteobacteria bacterium | reverse complement strand
GCGCTGGTTTTTCGCGACCACCGGGTTTATCCGAAAGGCGATCCGGACAGTGCGATCGCATTCAGCGCCGTGGCATTCGACACGCTAAACAGCCAGGAAGGGCGGTTTGTCATGGGCCGGGGCTTTTACAACTCGCCCCTGGAGAAAGGCACCATGGCTTATTCTTTTGGCGCACAAATTGCCGAAGTAGAAGTCGACGCCGGCACTGGTGTGGTGACTGTGACCAAAGTAACCGCTGCCCACGATGTCGGCCGGGCGCTGAAAAACTGATTGCACCGGGCCGCTTTGCTGCTTCGCCGGAAACGTTCGGCGCCTGTCGTTCCCCGCCCTGTCCCCTGTGCTATTGCCGGGTGGCAATGACTTGTACCGGTGCGATTCGATCTGTCTCGATATTTCTGAGCACGTTCGCAAACTTGTCCCGGGCGGTCTTGCCCATGACCAGGTGAGTCCCGAGAGCCGGAGGTCCTTTGGCTCTTGCCTCCAGGATTTTCTCGAAAAATTCGACAGCAAAGGGCGTTCTGTCTTCCACCACGGATACTGAAAATCCCGCCTCGGCCAGCAGGCTGCAGGTCTGGTCCGGCGTGGTCAGGTAACTCGTTTGCGGCGATTCCGCCCAGGGAACCGGGAAAACGAGATCCTCGTCGTTGTTTTTCATGACATCGTAGATGCCCAGGGTCGCGCCGGGTTTCGCGACACGCGCCATCTCTGCATAGAGGGCGGGCCGATCCGCGATGTTCATGGCCACGTGGATGGTCATGAGCGCATCGAAACCGGCGGCATCGAAGGGCATGGCCAGCGCGCTGCATGCTTCGAAGCGCAGCTGTTCGTCCAGTCGCACACGCCGGGAGAGCGCATTCGCAACGGCGATATATTCGGGAGTAAGATCGATGCCGGTCACCCGGCACCCGGTATGCGAGGCGACATAGCGTGCCGCACCGCCGATCCCGCAGCCGATATCGAGAACCTGCATATCGGCGGTCAATGCCATTTTATCGACCAGGTACTCTGTGGCGCTTCGTCCGCCGATATGAAACTCCTCGACCGGGGCGAGATCGTCGGGCCGGAGATTGTCGAGGTCAGCGCCGGAAGCCTCGAGGCCTCCGAGTATTCGTGCCAGCAGGTCGCCGTTCTCGTAGTGGCTGATGACTGCACTTTCCAGGTTCTTCATATTCATGTCATCCGGTAATGCTTGCGGGCGTGGCCCGCCTGATAATGGCGGTGCAGTCCACGCCGACCGGCAGGGACCCGTACAGCCAGCCTGCGTATTCGTCGCAGAGGCGGGATGCACAGAAACCGTCGGCCACCGCACTGTCGGCATACCGCACCAGCAACGATCCCTGCAATGCCAGCGCCATCTTTTCCATCACCTGCCGGGCCCGGTATTCGATGGTGGCGGTGTCCGTGAATTCCGCGGCCAGGGAATCCATGAAGCGATCGAGGCGGCGGTCCCCGCCGCGCCCTCGCTCGACTTCCTCGATAAACGCATCCAGTGACCCCGCTTCACGGTTCATTGCCCGCAGCATGTCGAGACACTGAATATTGCCGCTGCCTTCCCAGATGGCGTTGACCGGGGATTCTCGAAACAGGCGCGGCATGATGCGCTCTTCCATGACACCGCTGCCGCCGATGCATTCCATTGCCTCATAGGCATGTCCGGGTGTGCGCTTGCAGATCCAGTACTTGCCCACGGAAGTGCCGATCCGCACCAGCAGATTCTCTGCTTCATCGTCGCGGTGATCCAGTGCCCGGGCGATACGCATGGTCAATGCCAGCGCAGCCTCCTGCTCGATGGCCAGATCGGCCAGCACGTTCTGCATCAATGGCTGATCGTTCAAGTGTTTGCCGAAGGCTTCGCGATAGGTACAGTGATGGGTGATCTGGGCGACGGCCTGGCGCATACCGGCCGAAGAGCCTACCATGCAGTCGAAGCGCGTCATGGCGACCATATCGATAATGGTGCGCACCCCGCGGCCTTCTTCGCCTACCATCCAGGCCAGTGCACCGCGCAGTTCCACCTCGCTCGAGGCGTTCGAAACATTGCCCATTTTGTCCTTCAGCCGCTGCAGCTGTATCGCGTTTTTGCTGCCGTCCGGGCGCCAGCGGGGCATCAGGGAGCATGAGAGCCCCCCGGGCGACTGGGCCAGGACCAGAAAGGCATCGCTCATGGGCGCTGAAACGAAATACTTGTGCCCGACCAGTTCGTAGGCTTCACCCGGGCCACCCTGGCCCACCGGATGAGCGACAGTGCTGTTAGTGCGAACATCCGAGCCGCCCTGTTTCTCGGTCATGGCCATGCCGATCGTCACGCCCTTTTTTTCAGGATGCGGCAGGTTGCGAGGGTCGTAGCTGCGGGCCATGATTTTCGGTGCCCACTGCTCGAAAAGCGCCGGCTGATGGCGCAGTGCCGGGATGACGGCCGATGTCATGGTGACCGGGCAGCCGTGACCGGCTTCCACCTGTGTCTGCAAATAGAATCTGGTTGCGCGCGCAACATGGGCGCCCGGACCCGGGTGTTCCCAGTGCGAAGAATGCAAACCATGCTCGATCGCGATCTGCATCAGGCGGTGATAGGCGGGATGGTAGCGAACTTCGTCAACCCGTTCGCCCTGGGGGTTGTGGCTGAAAAACCGGGGCTTGTTCTCGTTGGCATCGAACCCCAGCATCACGATCTCCGGGGAGCCTGCCAGCTTACCGAAAGCGGTCAGATCTTCTGCCGCCCAGCCGGCTCCCTCCCTGTTGACGGCCTCTGTCAGCGCGATATCACCGGTAAAAAGGTTGTTGTTCTCCAGCGGCGGCGGCATATTTTCCACCGTATGCGTTTCCGCCCACCATGGCTCGCCCGAACGGCTGCCCGACCTGATGTCGTTCATCGCATTGCTACCCATATGGCGCCTCCGTTTACAAGCGCGGGTCTGCCGACAGCCTGTTGCCGGAATCCGGCGGCCAGGCAGACTGACCCGGAGACAGGACCTCCTATCATATCAAGAATTCAACGCCAACCATGAGCCGGTTGGCCTTTGTGCCTTGCCGGTGCTGCCCGTTTCCGGTCTGCCGTTGCGCGAGTCGATACCGGACGTCCGGGTCTCCCGCTGCTTTTCGTGCTAGATCACGCTGCCGACTGCAGTATAATGTTGCAATGCGTGCATGGAGCAGCTGTTTATCCGCTGCTGGATCGGTTGCCCGCCGGCGCCGGCTTACTTCGCTTGTCAGGCTTTGGCGCGCCCAAGTCTGACCTTATGGTTTTATGAGGACAATCTTGAGGATACCTGTAACTGTTGGACCAGGATCCTGGATGGGTTCAAGGAAGAGGTGCTGGAAGAATGGCCCTGCCGTCATGCAGCGGGAGCAGGCGGTTCCGGCGTTGAGTCCGGTGACCGGCTGCCTGCCACGCTCGTGCTGAATACGGCGTACACGCGATGAGCAGGCGCCTGTATCAGTGGAAAAACCTGCTGGCAATCTACGGTCCTGCAATCGTCGTACTGGTGGCGGGTTTTTACTTTGCCCGGCACTTCGTACAGCCCGCTCCGCCGAAATCGCTGACTATCGCCGCTGGCCAGAAAGGCGGCGCCTATTACGATTTCGCGATGCGATATGCCGATTTTCTCGCCGAACAGGGGATCGATCTCGATATCCGGGAAACCGCGGGGTCGATGGAGAATATCGGCCTGGTCGGTACTGGCAAAGTCGATCTGGCATTCATTCAGGGCGGGACCGTCCCGCCAGGCAGTGACCCGGGAATCAGGGCGCTGGGCAGCCTGTATTTCGAACCATTGTGGCTGTTTCACCGCAGGTACCTGGCGATTGACCGGCTGGGCAGTCTCGGCAACCGGCAGGTAGCGATCGGCGCCGAGGGCTCCGGAACGAACGTACTGGTTCGCAGGCTGTTCGCGGAAAACCGCCTCGACGGTTCGCGCCTGAAGATCCTGACGCCGGACAACACCGCAGCGGCAGCCATGCTGAAGGCCGGCGAGATCGACGCGGCATTTTTGTCGCCCGGGCCGACGCCGATATCATCGTGGACCTGCTGCATGACGGGAACCTGGCGGTGGCCAGCTTCGAACGCGCCGATGCCTACGCCAGCCGTTTGCACTATCTGTCTGCACTCACGATTCCGGAAGGGTCGGCGGACCTGGCCAGCAATATTCCGGACCGGAGTATTCGTCTTGTGGCCCCGGCAGCGAACCTGGTCGCAAACGCCGGGATTCACCCGGCGATCGTCGATCTGATGATGCAGGGACTGACCGGGATTCACTATTCCGGCGGCATCCTGGAGCAGGACGGAGAGTTTCCCGGCCCGAAGTATCTCGAGGTTCCGCTGCATGAGCGTGCCGGAAACTATTTCAGGAACGGCCGTCCATTCCTGCAAAGATACCTGCCTTTCTGGGCAGCCTCCATCATTGACCGGCTGAAAGTCATGCTGCTCCCGGTCATTGCGCTGCTGATTCCGCTGTTGAAAGTCATGCCGCCGCTGTATCAATGGCGAATGAATTCCGGCATCCGCCGGCTGTACCAGGAACTGGACAGGCTCGACGCGGACAGCGACCAGTTGCAGCAGTCATCCGTTCAGGAGCTGGAGGCGCTGCTGGTTCGGCTGAACAAAATCGATCAGCAGGCGCTCAGCCTGGAGGTTCCGGCCGGGCTTTCAGATCGCCTTTACCAGTTTCGCGAACACATCGCACTGGTCAAATCGAATCTGAAGGGAGTCCTGCAGTCAAAAGAAGCCGCTGTGTGACGGCAGCGCAGTTTGCCGGCGGCGATTACCGGCGCCAACTGCGCCGGGCGGTATAGCCGTTATCTTTCGATGATCTTGCGCTTCATTGTTTCGAATTCTTCGGCGCTGATCGTGCCGTCGGCTTTCAGCTGGCCCAGGTGAGCGAGCTCCTCGGCATCGGTCCTGGCTGCAGGCGCAGCGGCGACGACTGTCTGTCCCCTGGCTTCTTTTCTTAACAGCTTCAGCTTTTCATTGATCAGGCCGGTGATCTTGGCCGCATTATGCATCCGGCTTTCCGAGATCGCAGTGGTAATGCCCTCTGCGCGTCGTATGCTGCACTCTCCATATTTGAACAGCTTGGCAAAGAAACCGAATGCATAGTACGCCTCGAAAATCGTTTCGTAGGGATGAAACATGTCCATTTGCCGCCATGGCAATATCCCGCCCTTGATCCTGACCCCTTCGTCCGTGATGATCCATCGAATGGTGCGGATATGAAACAGGGTATAAATCGCCATGACAACCACGTAGACGTTGACTGCCATCCATGTCCACGACAGGTAACGCAAAGCGGTTTCGGGGGCTTGCGCATCGCGCATGCCCCAGTCAATGCCGTAAAAAATCCCGTTGATGATCGCGAGAAAAATTATCTGGCCGATCACTACTGAAATATAGGCGACAAAGCTTTTTCGTCCGGTGTAGATGATCTCTTCACTCATGGCAGTACCTTTTATTGTTGTCGTTCTGTCTGAATCGTCGTGTCCTGCGCCGGCCGCGTCCCGCATGATGCTAAACCGGATACCTGTGCCCGATGACGGCAGTTTCCGCTCCTGCTTTACGCAGTTCTGCGGCATTTTCCTGTGCGCCGTAATGATACAGGATCAGCTTGTCCAGAACCTCCGCGGGATACTCCCGCTGCAGGTCGTTCCAGCCGCTGTGCGACGGGTTGCCGGTCGGCTGGCAGTCGTGAAAAATCCGCTCTCCCGAGCTTGCCAGGCGATTGATCGCCTCCGGAACAGGCCGCGTATCCCCGGTATACAGGAAGCGCCGTTCCAGGCGAATGCCGAAAGCAAAGTTGTCCGCATGATGGCGAACCGGAAATACATCGAACCACAGCTGGTGCCACCAGAAGCCGTCGGTAACGGGTACCAGGTGAAACGCATCCCAGAAATTCACGCCGCCTTCCGCAAGCGGCGATGGCAGGTTGACCAGCCGCTGCTGCAGCAGCGGAACGATCGGCGCGGGGACGAAGAGTTCGATTGGCCGCCCGCCCGCCTGCATGCCGAACCAGGCGCGGAAAAAAAGCGGCTCCAGGCCACTGACATGATCCATATGGGTATGGGTGATGAAAATGGCGCGAGGCAGGCTGCCGTACTCCTGTTCATGACGTTCCGGTATGTCCAGGCCACAGTCGATTAGCATAAACGGGCCGGTTTCGTCTTCCAGAACCGCACTGGCCGAGCCGAGCTGCATGCCGCTGGACCCGCCGACGCCAAGAAACCGCAAAAACAGTCCGGATTCCTGTCTGCTCTCGGTGGCCGCCATTTATTCGTTCTCCTCACGCGCATTCAGCCTTCGCCATACGATCAGGACCAGCGCGTAAAGGTTCATCGGTCCAAGAACAAACCACAGGTAGAGGGCCGGTTGAGCCGCCGCCAGAAACAGGCACAGCCCCAGTAGCTGGGTTCCCAGCCCCAGCAGGCTCAGTGCGACCAGAAAACCTGCGGGCCTTTTGGCAACGGCAGGCCCGTTGTCGGTGCGTGAGGCGATCTCGTCCTGCCAGGCATAGATCAGCACGTAGGCCCGATACAAAAAACGCAAACGCCAGTCGTTGTCACCGTCGGTGCTGTGCCGTTCGTCGAGCTGACTGGTGGTATCGCCGCCGGTTGCCAGGCGGTGTGCGACCGTGTGATGGCAGTACAGGGAGTTTTGCAACAGGACGCTCAAAAAGGCCGCCAGTGTAATCGGCACGGCGGACAATCCGGCGTCCCGGCCCAGTAAATATCCCAGCGCGGAAAATAACGCGGCGCCTACGATGAAATCGCAGAATGAATCGTAAAAGCGGCCCACCCTGGAAGGTGTGTTCCTGGCCCTGGCCAGCGAACCATCGACGGCATCCAGCAGGTTCTTTATCTGGATCAGTACCACGGCGGCCAGCCAGGCCGGATAGGAGCCCTGTGCAACCAAAGCAGCGGCAGCCACTCCGACGGCAAGAAAACCCGATGTAACGGTCAATACACTGACGGGCCGGTCGCGAAGAACAGCGACCACCCGGTGCGCCAGCGGTCGTGCATAGTCGCTGATGTCCAGGAAATCTGCTTCCGGGGACAGTTTTTTCCAATGAGCTGGTTCGGCGCCTTCCATCGGCCAAAGACTAGCATACCCGCGGCACTGCGCCGGGTGGCATCCCGGGAGCGGAACATCGTCCGGTGTTCAGGAGCCTGCGGAGGCCTGTTTTTTCCGCCGCAGCAGGGATTCCAGCTTGTACTGCAGCCAGCCTCCCTTTTGCCTGGTGTTCAGGTCCTGCAGCTCCAGTGCGGCCCGCTCGTGGCTGATGCGTGCCGCCGCCAGCTCTTTATAGACCAGGTTCGCCCGCTTGCGTCGTTTGATGGCATCGCCGGCGTCGAGGAAAGCCTCGATCTGTGCCAGCACGCCGGACAACAGGCTTGCCCGGCTGCCCCTGGCGGACAACTCCAGGTGTGTCTGCAGCCGTTCCATCGCCGCATCGAACGATGACTGGATGACCATCAGCTCGGACTGGAACAGTTCATTCTGCGAAACCGGGGAATGCCTGGCGGTATCGATGGAGGCGCGTAATTTTTCTGCGCACAGCTCGTTGTACTTCTGGAATGTTGCCAGCACCTGCAGTCCCTGCTCGGCAACTTCGTAATCCTCGCTGCACAGGTCTTCACAGGCGCGGTAACAGGTGCCCCATGCCTCCCAGCAGTAGACAAAATCGAGGCCGGTTCCCTTGATGTTCTGCATGCCCATAATGCGGGTAAACAGTCCCGGCGGACTGCAGTCAATCACCTGGTTGACGATCCGGTCGCCGCTGGCATGAGGATCCTCGACAACCACCAGCTTTTTCTCGAACCAGTTCCAGAGTTGTTTGCGGAACTCATGGTCCATTTGTTCGGTGGCGCCGGCGGATGCGACCTGCCCGGCAAGCTGCTCATACTCTGTATGGCTTTGCACGATGCTTTTCATATGATCCAGCAAATGCGCTGCCGTTGCGGGATCCAGTCGCTCTTCTGTCAATGCGCGCAGTTTGTCCGGCTGGTCCCACAGTTCGGAGATCTGCTGCAGGGACTGTGTAATGCCGAGCCCGGCCAGCATCTCATGCAGGTGATTGCATACATGCTCTTTCCGGTACGGAATTCTGTAGCTGCGCGCGGCTTCCTCCAGTACGTCCAGGGGCGTCATGCCGTCCGCGGTAACCGCGAGGGTGACGTCCGCGATGTATTCTTCCCAGGCCTCCCTGACATAGTTCAGGAATCCGTCCAGGTTGGTTCCGATGATGAAATGACGGTCGGCGCT
>JAJRXW010000313.1 GCA_024276095.1 Gammaproteobacteria bacterium | reverse complement strand
GGCGGACTGAAGCAGGCCCTGCAGCGCGAAGGTTTTTCCGTCAATCATGTCGCGAACGGAAAAGCGGCGCTGCATACAATCGATACCGAGCCACCGGAGATTGTGATCCTCGATATCGGCCTGCCTGATATCGACGGGCTTACGGTCCTCAAACGCCTGCGCGCAGGCCATCCCGAGATGCCTGTTTTGCTGTTGACGGCCAGGGCATCGCTGGATGACAAGGTAGCCGGTCTTGACGGCGGTGCCGACGACTATTTACCCAAGCCCTTCGACATGGATGAATTGCTGGCCCGGCTCAGGGTTTTACAGCGGCGTCTTGGCAGTGTCCGGTCCAGCGAGATCACCATTGGTCCGGTCAGTCTGGATACAACGACGCACCAGGTCAGCGTCGATAACGAGGCGGTGGAACTTGGCCGGCGTGAGTACATGCTGCTCAAGGCACTGATGGAAAACGCCGAACGTGTACAGACGCGCGATGCCCTGGAGACCCGGCTGTACAGCTGGGGAGAGGAGGTCGCGAGCAATACGATTGAAGTACATATTCATAATCTGCGCAAAAAGCTGGTGCCGGATTTTATTAGGACTGTGAGGGGTGTTGGCTATATAGTTAGTGCGAAATGAGGTCCATTCGCACGTTTTTAGTCGTGGTTTTGCTCGCGACCATGACACTGGTTGTATTTATCGCGGCACTGCGCGGCTACCGGGCCAGCATGTCGCAGGTGGAAGCGCTGCTCGACGGGCAGCTCGTCGAGATGGCACGGCTTCTGGACAGCCTTCATCCGGATGACTTTGCAATGACCGAAGCCTACGACGGCAGGGCATTTGCATTCCAGGTATGGGTCTCCGGAAAACTGCTGAAAAAGTCCCTGAACACGCCGGACGAATTGATTGCGCCGCTTACACCCGGCTACCGTGACGGCAACTTCAGCGGCTATCGCTGGAGGATCCTGGCGCAGCCGGGCCACACTCACGAGCAGTGGATTCTCGTGGCGCAGCGCGCCGACCTGCGTATTTCACTTGCCGAGGAGGTGATACTCGAAGCCGTGTTGCCGATCATTGTCAGTTTACCGCTTGCCGGCGTATTGATCTGGCTGATTGTCGGACGCGGTCTGCAGCCGCTGCGCCGGCTGGCGCAGCAGCTTGGCAGCAAGCGCAGCGATGACCTGAGTCCCTTGCCGATAGCAGGCGCTCCGGCTGAGCTCAGGCAGGTAATCGATTCAACCAATTCTCTTTTTAACCGGCTGGCGCTGGCATTTGACCGGGAAAAGCGGTTTGCCGCGGATGCCGCACACGAGCTGCGCACGCCCATCAGTGTGCTGAAGATCCAGATGTACAATTTGTCGCGCGATCTGCAGCGCGGCAATCCCAACCTGGACAAGCTGAACGACGGAATCGAACGGGTCAATCATCTTGTCGAGCAGATACTGGCACTTTATCGGAGCACGCCAGAGCATTTCATGGCAAATTTCAGCCGGCTGGACCTGCATGCCCTGGCTCGCGATACGATCAGCCGGTACTACGATGAATTCAGGTCCCGCGATCAGCAGATCGAGCTGGCGGGTCATCGCAGTTTTCTGGTTGGCGATCGCTTTGCACTGGAGACATTGCTGCACAACCTGCTCAGCAATGCCTCGAAATATACACCGAGCGGCGGACAGATCAGGGTTGCGGTGCAGTCCGATGACTCGGGCGTGGTGCTTTGCGTCGAGGATTCCGGGCCCGGTATCGCAGAGGAGGAATACGAGCGCGTGTTTGAACGTTTCTACAGGATAGGGGGTGACCGGCATGTATCCGGTGTCCGGGGCTGTGGCCTGGGGCTTGCGATCGTGCAGCATATTACCGAGCTGCATGAAGCTCGGATCGAGCTGGGCCGGTCTTCGTTTACCAGTGGTCTGGCGGTCAACATCTGTTTTCCGCTGCGCATTGACGCCGGGGTGGGCGCGTAAGTCATGGCTGCGCTCTATCGATCCGGTTCACTCCTGCTGCTTGTGCTTTCGCTGACGGCGCTTCCGGCTGCAGCAGCGAAACCGGAGTTTAAAATCGAGATCAGGAATCATCTGTTCGAACCATCGGAACTGGTGGTTCCGGCGAACACCAAAATCAAACTGATTGTGTACAATCGTGATTCGACTGCAGAGGAATTCGAGAGCTACGAGCTCAATCGTGAGAAAGTCGTTATGGGTAATCGCAAGGCAGTGATATTCATCGGGCCTTTGAAGCCGGGCACTTATCCGTTTTTCGGTGAATTTCACCCGAATACCGCCCAGGGAATTATTATCGCGGAGTGATGCCGAGTCCATGTTGCTGACATCCGTCATTATCGTTTTGCGCGAGGTTCTGGAAGCTGCGCTGATCATCAGCGTGCTGCTTGCCCTGAGCCGTATTGCGGGAATCAGGCTGAACTGGGTCCGCTGGGCGATCGGCCTGGGTGTGCTTGGTTCCGTCATCTACGCGAGCAATACGGCAATTGTATCGGACTGGTTCGACGGTGTCGGACAGGAAGTGATCAATGCGCTGCTGCAGATTTCGGTCTACGTGTGCCTGGTCATATTTGCGGTATATTTTGCAGCGACTCACAAGGCGGATGACGCGAACAAGCAGCGCCTGCAGGCATTGATGACCGTCGTTGTCAGCCTGGCAATCGTTCGCGAGGGTTCGGAGATATTTCTGTACCTGTCGGGTTTCGTTGGTGATATGACCCAGTTCACACCGATCCTGACCGGCGGTCTGGTCGGCGCCGGTATCGGGATCAGCGCCGGGGCACTTGTCTACTACCTGCTCCTGAACCTCAAGCGCGACATTATTCCGTATCTGAGTACCGTTTTGCTGGCATCGGTAGCAGCCGGCATGGCGGGTCAGGCGGCGCTCCTGCTGATTCAGGCCGACTGGTTGCCCTCTCAGCAGGCGCTCTGGGACAGTTCGCAATGGTTGCCGGAGGACTCGGTATCGGGGCAGTTGCTGTATGCGTTGATCGGCTACGAGGCCAGCCCGACCCCGGTTCAGGCGGCCGCCTACTTCGGCGGGTTTTTGCTGCTGCTGGGGCTGGTGGCGTTAAGCCGGTATCGGCGCAAGAGCCATGCAGATGGTTAGACGGGCTGCCGGCCTGCAGTCCGGCCTGTTCTGTTTGCTTGTAATGGGGATCGGTTCGGTCGCCCGGGCCGATGGCCCGGTAGTGGACAAGGTCTACGATCCGTATGTGCAGCCGCTGGAGCGTGAAATCGAACTTCGCGGCATTGTCCAGAACGATTCCAATGCCACGCGGGACGAAATTCAGCTCTATCAGCTCGGAGTGGGCCGGTCCTGGTCCGACAAGTGGTGGACAGAGGCGTATTTCATCGGCAAGCAGGTGGGTGACGGAGGCTTCGCCCTGCAGGCCTTTGAACTGGAAGCCAAGTGGCAGATGACCGAGCAGGGCGAGTACTGGGCGGACTGGGGGCTGCTTTTCGAACTGGAGCGCGAGCGACAGGTTGATATCTTTGAGCTCAGTACCCGGCTTCTGGTGGTCAAGGAATGGGGCCGCTGGGTAACCACTGCAAACGTCGGTGTCAATTATGAGTGGGGCGACGATATCGTCAAGGAATGGAAAACTTCGCTGGCGGTGCAGGGCCGCTATCGCCTGTCACGGGCGATCGAGCCGGCGCTGGAACTCTATGTAGGACAGAATCACGCCGGGATCGGGCCGGTACTGACGGGCGAATTTCGCCCGGGTATCGGGAAGAAACTGAACTGGGAGTTTGGCGTGATTATCGGTGTGGATGGCAACAGTCCCGACCAGACCTGGCGCGGGCTGATTGAATACGAGTTTTAGCTCATGCGGGCCATGGACCATGAAACCGGCAGGCCTCTGGAACCCTTTCTTTAGAAACCTTTCTTTGCCTCGACATTGATCTGCAGGTTCGAGATGCTGGAATCGCCGTCCAGCGGCATTGCGAAATCGACATGAATCATTGTGCCGGTGCTGGAGCGGCTGCCGGCGAACCGCAGGCCGATGCCGATATCCTTGAGCAGGCCAAGATTCCGGGCGCCGGCCGGGTTTCGACCCCAGGTTCTCCCGACGTCGAAAAATGCCGCTGCACCGACGTAGAACAGCCGGAACGGATACCATGACGTGAAGTAGCGTTGCTCGATCGTCAGCAGAGCCCGCTTGTCACCTGTCTGGTAGCGAAGCGGGTAGCCCCGCAAACCGTTATCGCCGCCCAACTCAAGCAGGTTGTCCAGATCGAGATCCTGGCCGACCGCGCCTTCGAAAGAGATGTAGAGCAGGCGGCGCGATGACTGGCGATGATAGAAACGCATACGGGCACTGGCCAGCGCATTTTCGAGCCCGGCGCCGCTTTCCCATCGGCCGGATACGGTGCCGTCGGCCAGCCAGCGTGTTTTCTCATCCGAGTCGAAGCTGTGCGTCCAGCCGCTTTTCAGGATCAGTCCGTTCCGGTCGCTGCCCAGACCCTCACTCAGAAAGCCAAGCGTTGCTGAGAACCCCGTGCCAAGGTAAAAGTCCTCGGTGCGGCCTATCTGGTCGCGATCGCGTGCCATTTCGAAACGGTCCTGCACCAGTTCGAAACCGATGAACGGATACTGGAAATCGCGATCTTCGGGAGTCAAAGTGCTTACGTCGCTGCCCTCAACCAGGGAGAACGTATTGACGTCCCGTACGGCACCGGCGGTGAAGCGCCGTACCCAGCCCTGCTTGAGACCTTCCGACCAGCCGTAGGTGGCGCGCTGGTAAGATTGCTGTTGCTGAAACTCATCGGTGATTTCGCCGCGATCATAGATGAACTGCCTGCGCTCATCGTCCAGATACTGGAGGCCCCAGGCGGATTTCGTATCCAGGGAGTAAAACGGCTGCGAAAGTCCCAGCGCCAGGGTGCTGCCGTCGGAGTTGCTGCCAACGGCAAGGTTGCCGGCAACCCAGGAGTTCCTGATGTTCTGGTCCTTTAACCGGAACATTGTGCTGTTGCGGTCAACGTTGCTCTTGAAATCCAGGCCTATTTCAATGCCTGTGCCGAGCAGGTTCTTTTCTTCAAGACCGATGCCACCGCTGTTCGAACCGCCCTTGCGGCTCGCTGAAATGCCGGGTCTGAGTGTCCAGACATCCCGGGTCACCATTTCCAGGTCGACCTGGTTGTTTTCGATTTTCCGTACACAGATGTGATCGTCATAGATATAGGCGGGCGCCCTGGTCAGGCGCTCGGTTTCCCTGATCCGCTGCAGGGAGAACGGGTCTCCGGGCTGTATCAGCATCCTTTGCCGGATGACATCCTGCCGCGTTTCGATATGCAGCTTGTTGGCTACCCGGAATACGAGGTTGTTCTCCTCCGGATTATTCAGATCGAAGACGTCCTGGTTGTCGATCCTGATACTGCGAATGGTGGCCGAGCTGTCGATCTCAACCGGATCTCCG
>JAJRXW010000312.1 GCA_024276095.1 Gammaproteobacteria bacterium | reverse complement strand
GGCGACCGGCAGCTGGCGAAAGTTCGCAACGAGGAAATCGGTTTTGTGTTTCAGACTTTCAATCTGCTGCAACGTGCGACGGCTCTGCATAATGTCGAGCTGCCGTTGATCTACACCGGCCTTTCGAAGGCAGACAGAATCAAAAAAGCGACTGATGCGCTGACCAAAGTGGGACTACAGGATCGCATGACACACAGGCCGAGCGAACTTTCCGGCGGACAGCGTCAACGCGTCGCGATCGCCCGGGCGCTGGTGACCAACCCAAGCATTCTGCTGGCCGATGAGCCCACCGGAAACCTCGATTCCGTCACCGCCAGGGAAATCATGACTCTCATCAGCGAACTGCACCAAAGCGGCAACACTATTATACTGGTGACTCATGATGCAGGGGTTGCAGAGCATGCCGATCGTATCGTTCGGCTGCTGGATGGCGGCATCGAATCGGATGTAGTGACAAGGAAGCACTAAATGATCAACAACAATAAAATCTCTGCCCTGCTGGTACTGACTGCAATTTCGGTGGCCGCATGTTCAAAGCCGCCGCCGGAGCCTGTTTTCAGACAGGCCCCTGTCGAGCGGCGTGATATTACGGTCAATGTCGAAGCGGCGGGAATCATCGAGCCGTCCGTTACCGTTGAAGTGAAATCGAAAGCATCAGGGGAAATTCTCGCCATCCAGGCGGAAACCGGCGATGTCGTCGAAGCAGGCACGCTGCTGGTAAAGATCGACAAGCGCACCCCGAGCAATTCTCTGAACCAGGCGGAAGCCGAACTCGAGGCGTCCATGGCCAGACGGTCGATCGCCAAAGCCCAGTCCAAGCGCTCCAGAACATTGTGGGACTCCCGCACCATCAACGAAGTCGACTATGAGAAAACCGTTCTGGAGTTCGCCAACGCAAAAGCGGATGTCGTCAAAGCCGAGGTGGCCGTCGAGAATGCGCGGATTCAGCTTGAAGATACGGATGTGCGCGCACCAATCACCGGCACAATCATCGAAAGACTGGTGGAAACCGGCCAGGTAATTTCTTCACCGACCACAGATGTCGGCGGAGGCACGCTGCTGTTGAAAATGGCTGACCTCACTTCGGTGCAGGTACGGGCCCTGGTCGATGAAACAGACATCGGCAAAATCACCCCCGGCCTGACGGCGACCGTAACGGTTACCGCATATCCCAACCAGCCTTTCGAGGGCAAGGTGCTTAAAATCGAGCCACAGGCGATGGCCGACCAGACGGTAACGACATTCTCGGTACTGATCATGCTCGACAACAAGAACGGCCTGTTGCGCCCGGGGATGAATACCGAGGTGGAAATCCAGGTCGCATCGCGCAGCGATGTATTGACCATTCCTACGCTGGCACTGAAAACAAGGCGTGAAATCCCCACTGTCGCGGAATTCATGGGCCTTGAAGAAGATTCGTTGCGGGACCAGGTTGGCGCCGGCAACGGCAATTCGGGACAACGGTTTGACCGCAGACAGGCCAGCCTGAATCAGCCCCGCAGTTTTGCGGCCCGCGCAGGCGGAAAAACGCGCGGGCGCCCGGGGAAAAGACGCGGCGGGTCAGGTGACAACTACCTGTTTGGCGGCAGCTACTGGGTACTGACAATGAAAGACGGGCAACCGGTCGCCAGAACAGTCAGAACCGGGCTGACCGATCTTGAGTACAGCGAAGTGATCAGCGGCCTGGAGCAGGGTGAAACGGTGCTGTTGTTACCCACATCCGGGCAGATTCGCGCCAATTCCATGAGGCGGGAACGCATGAAGCGATGGAATGCGCTGCCCGGCGCGAAGAAAAGCCGGTAGCGAAGGAACCACGATGTTACTCGGAGAAATGATCGCCGTTGCCTTTCAGTCGCTGAGAAGCAACCTGTTCCGTGCGTTTCTGACAATGCTCGGAATTATTATCGGCGTCGGGTCGGTGATCACCATGGTTGCCATGGGCGCCGGTGCGCAACGCGCGATCGATGAGCAAATTGACTCCCTGGGCGCCGATCTCCTGACCATCCGCTCCGGTGCCGGACGACATCGCGGCGTCGCGCAGGCCGGCACGTCGATCAACATCAAGGACGCCGAAGCGCTGGCCGCCGGGCCTGACTCGATTGACGCTGTCGTTCCGGAACTGGCGCAAAACTTCCAGGTCAAGCTCGGCAACCGGAACCAGAATTTGCGTACCATCGGCGCCACGCCGAACTATGCCGAGGTTCACAGCTTCAAAACGAAGCTGGGACGCATGTACAGCGAGGCCGACAATGCCGCCAAGCGGCGCGTTGCCGTCATCGGTTCGGACGTGCCGGACATGTTCAAATCCACTGCCGAAGCCATGCTGGGCAAGACCGTCCACATCAGCGGCATATCATTCGAAATCATAGGGGTGTTCGAAAAGAAAGGCAGCCAGGGCTGGCGAAATCCCGATCAGCAAATGTGGATACCACTGAATACAGGCCGTTATCGCGTAATGGGCAAAGACACCCTCGACACCATCAGTGTCCGTGTCGCATCCGGTGTCAGCACCAGCCTCGCCTCCATTGATATCGAACGCATACTGCGGCGGGAACATCAGCTGCAACCCGGTGCGGACAATAATTTTCGTATCGAAGATCGCAAGCAGTTTCTCGACGTTCGTCAGGAAGCAACCAACGTATTTGCGTTCCTGCTCGCGGGGATCGCCAGTGTGAGCCTGATCGTCGGCGGCATCGGCATCATGAACATCATGCTGGTAACTGTCACCGAGCGAACCAGGGAGGTCGGAATCAGAAAAGCCCTGGGCGCCACCCGTACGAATATCATGATGCAGTTTCTGGTTGAGGCCATCATCCTCTGCATGATCGGCGGTATAGCCGGTATCCTGATCGGCGCAGGAGCAGCGACGTTGATTTCGGATCTGGCAGGTTGGCAAACCTATATATCGCCGATGGCCATTTTTATTGCGTTTGGATTCAGCGCCGGAACCGGCCTGTTCTTCGGTATCCTGCCCGCCCGCAAGGCGGCCATGCTGAATCCTATTGAAGCACTGCGGTACGAGTAGCTGGTATCGTCCGCCCTGCCGGTATCGTTCCCGGCATGCAAACAGCAATGAAGGTGGCGCAATGGATATAGACATTATTCTCGAACCGGACGTTTCGCCCGAAGAAATAAAGGAGCTTGGTCTTCTGGCGGAAAAATACGACCTGCGCTGTATCTGGACTCAGAATTACGCTTCGGGGCGGGATGCTTTCATGAGCATGGTTCCCCTGGCCCTTGCATCGAGAACCATCAAGCTGGGTGTAATGGTTGTAAGCCCGTGGGAAATGCACCCGCTGAAGATGGCCAACTCGCTTTTGACCCTGAACGAGTACAGCACCGGGCGTGCCTGTATGACCGTGGGCGGCGGTGGCGAATGGTGCGGAATCATGGGCGTGGAGCCGGCACGCCGGGTCCGGGCGGTACGCGAGACCATCGAGATTCTGAAAGCGGCCTGTCGTGATCGGGTCGTCCCGAACTACAAGGGAGAAATGTTCAAAGCGCGGGGTTTCAAGGCGCCGTGGGCCAAAGACCAGCCTCCGCTGATCTATTCAGGCGCGGGCAAGGAACAGATGATCCGGATGAGCACGCGCCAGGCAGACGGCATCGTACTCAGCGACGCCGTACCGTCATTCGCAGTGACGGCGATGGATATGGTCCGGGAAACGCTGCAATCCCGGGATTCCTCGGTTGGTGAATTCCATACCAATAACTTCTGGGCATGGCATGTCAAAGAGGACCGCGAAGCGGCATTCCGGGAAGCCAGGCGAGAGCTTATTATTCGCAGCTGGCTTGAAACGGATCATATCTCTTCTTTCATGAACGAAGAGGACTGTAAATTCGTCGAGGCCAACAAGTGGTCCTTTATTAATGCCTACCGGGATCGTTCCGGCGACATCAAGGATGTTCCGGAAAGAATCGTCAATGAACTGATTGAAGGCATCACCTCCACCGGTGATGTGAGCGAACTCGACAGGCACATCGCGCGTCTGCGCGAATTCAAAGATGCCGGCCTGGACGAACTGGCTCTGCGGGTTCACGACAACCCGGCAGATGCAATTCACATAATCGGGAAAGAAGTGGCACCGGCACTGCGATAGGTTAAAATAGAAACAACTGAATGTTGTTCAAGGCTGGTATTGCCACTCATGATCAAAAGTGGGCTGATCGCCGCCGGTCTCCTTGTTATATCCGCTTGTATTCAGAGTGGAGAATCTTCCTACTGCGGAGACCGCGATGCGCTTATGGAAAGTGCTTTTCGATTTCAATTTACCAATAACTATTCCGGCCTGAATAACCGGGCGGCCGCTTATTTTATCGCGATTGAAGACGACCAGGATCCTGATAGCGAGTTTCTGGAGCGATTTTCCGGCCACCAGCCGCCGGTCAGGCCCCTGTCGGCAGCCGACAGACGTTCAGATAAAGTAGCAGATCCGGCTAGCGGAAAGGCTGCACTGATATTTCGCATTCGCAAACTCGTTTATGAATCGCCAACAACAGCGACCATCACCGGCGGCTACTTCGAAGGCGCACTCAGCGCTTCATTTGTTACAATGCACGCGGAATGTCGCGGTAAGTCCTGGCAAATCGAAAAAACAAGGCCTCAGAAAATCTCAGCAAACGTAGAAAATCAGCGGAGCCGATCCTCATGATCGGCGGCTTTCCCCTGCGCTTCGCCGTGCTGTTGGCAGGCCTGCTGGTTATCGCTGCAACCGTCCCGCAGTTGGCTGATGCAGCACCCCGGTTCCAGATCCTGTACTCCGAGCCGCTGCGGCTGCTCGAAAACCAGGACAACGATGCCGGCAACCAGCCCCCTGGAACAGCGGGCACCGAAACCATGGCCTTT
>JAJRXW010000311.1 GCA_024276095.1 Gammaproteobacteria bacterium | reverse complement strand
GCTGGGACAAATCGATGCCGGTATTGCGGGAGGCGTAGACAGTATCAGCGATGCGCCGGTGGTATATCCCGACGGCTACCGGCAAATCCTGATGAAAAGCTATCGAGGCCGGTCGCTCGGACAGAAACTGGCGCCTTTTCTTGGCCTTCGGCCCGGCCATTTCAAACCCGAGTTTCCCGGCGTAACGGAGCCGCGTACCGGCTTGAGCATGGGACAAAGTACGGAGTTGACGGCCAAAGAATGGCACATCAGCAGGGAAGAACAGGACGAACTGGCGCTGACCAGCCATCAAAAGGCCGCCGCCGCCCATGCCGAGGGATTCTACGACGACCTGATCACCGAATGTGCCGGTATAACCGTCGACAACAATATTCGAGCCGACAGTTCGCTGGAGAAACTGGCCCGGCTGAAACCGGTTTTCGACCGCAGCGACAGGGGCACGATGACGGCCGGTAACAGTACGCCCCTGACCGACGGAGCATCGGCCGTTTTGCTCGCATCTGAATCATGGGCCAGTGAACACGGCCTCCCGGTGCTTGCCTGGCTGCGTTACGGAAAGGTGGCCGCTGTCGATTTTGTAAAAAAAGAAGGCCTGCTGATGGCCCCCGCCTATGCCATGTCGGAAATGCTTGCGGATATGGACATGTCCCTGCAGGACTTCGATTTCTACGAAATTCACGAGGCGTTTGCCGCACAGACGCTGGCGACGCTGAAAGCCTGGCAATCCGATGAGTTTTGCAGGACCCGGCTGGGCCGGGAAACCGCCATGGGCAGCATTGACCCCGCCAGGCTCAATATCAAGGGAGGCAGCCTGGCCATCGGACATCCATTCGCGGCAACCGGCGGAAGGATACTCGCCAGCCTGGCAAAACTGCTTGCCGAGAAAGGGCATGGCAAGGGTGTGATTTCGATCTGTACAGCCGGCGGCATGGGCAACACAGCCATTCTCGAGCGCTAGTGCCCGCTTCCACGGATATTTTCACTGAATGTTTTCAACACTGCCGGCCGGCAGTCCAATCAGAACCGGAGAACAAGCTGAATGACTGGGTACAATGATTTTGTCACCACGCTGAACGGAATACTCTGGCACAACAGTGTGCTGTTCATCGTACTGGGTACTGGTGTTCTGTTCACCGTCTGGAGCGGTTTTTGCCAGTACCGCGCGCTGACTCACGGGGTAAGCGTGATCCGGGGCCGCTACGACAATCCCGATGACCCGGGCGCCATCAACCACTTCCAGGCGCTGTCGGCTGCACTATCGGCAACGGTCGGGCTGGGCAATATCGGTGGTGTGGCGCTGGCGATCGCGCTGGGCGGGCCCGGTGCCGTGTTCTGGATGTGGATCGTGGGGCTGTTCGGCATGGCGCTCAAGCTGACCGAAGTCACGCTTTCGATGCTGTACCGGAATACCGACGACCCGGACAACCCTCACGGCGGTCCGATGTGGGTCGTCACCAAAGGCCTGGCGCGCCGCTCAAAGGCGCTGGGCGCGGTCGGCAAGGGGATCGGAGTGATCTTCTGCATTACATTGCTGATCTCCACCATCACCGGCGGCAATATGTTTCAGGCCTGGAATGTCGGTGAACTGACGCAGGAGTATTTCGGAATACCCAGTATCGTGACCGGCATCGTGCTGGCCATTCTGGTCGGCATGGTCATTCTTGGCGGGATCAAGCGCATCGGGGCGGTTGCCGGACGACTGGTACCGCTCATGGTCACGATGTACCTGCTGGCCGGTACTTATGTGCTGATCATCAACTACGCAATGATTCCGAAGATGTTCAGCCTGATCATCACTGCGGCCTTCTCGCCGACCGAGGCCAGCGGTGCTTTTATCGGCGGCACCATGGCTTATGCATTCCTGTTCGGCATGAAACGCGCCCTGTTCTCCAATGAAGCCGGACAGGGGTCTTCGCCAATCGCCCACTCTGCCGCCAAAACCAACGAACCGGTCAGGGAAGGCGTGGTTGCAGGACTTGAGCCGTTCATCGATACACTGGTGGTTTGTACGTTTACTGCACTGGTTATCCTGAGTACCGGTGTCTGGAACCGCGCACCGGAGGCAACACTCACCAGCGCTCCGCAGGCAATCATGGCCGAGACAAACACCTGGAGCCTGGAGGAGGTTGCCGTGCCGGACCGTTTTTCCGGATCCTGGAGCGAAGGCGACAAGGTATTCGTCATCGTCAACGCGCACACGAACACGCAAAGCGCCAACAATCTGCACCGGATTAACGGTGTACTGGTCACGGATAAGGCCGGCGGTCTGATCATCGACTGGGGTTCTTTAACCAGTCCGCAGCGCCCGGAAGTCAGGGACATGGGGCTGTACGGCAATTACGTGGGCGCAACGCTGACCGCCAAGGCCTTCGATACGGTGACACCCGGCCTGGGCAAGTGGCTGGTTACGGCGGCTGCGTGGCTGTTCGCGATCTCGACAATGATTTCATGGAGCTACTACGGCGAACAGGGTATTGTCTTCCTTGCCGGGCAACGTGCGGTCACTCCTTACAAGCTTGTGTTTTGTGCGCTGATCATCGTTGCCACCATGGGTTTTATCGAGACAGACGTACAACTGGATAACCTGACGGGGATAGGAACGGGCGTTATGCTGCTGGCCAACATCCCCATCATGTGGATATTCGGCCGGCAGGCCATGACGGCATACAAGGACTATATCCGGCGGCTCAAGGACGGCACAATGGAGCCGGGGCATCGGCCGCCGCCCCTGGAAGACGTGTACAGCGGCAAAGATGTCGAACGATGAACCCGTTAACAGATGCAGTAACTCGAGGATCTGAATATGCCTTGGTGGGGTTGGATAATTGTTGGTGCCTTGTTGCTCGGCTCTGAACTCATGGTGGTTGACGCGGCGTTCTACCTGGTATTCATCGGAGTTGCGGCAATCATCACCGGGCTGGTGCTCCTGGGTGGCGCCGAGCTTGCACTGTGGATGCAGTGGCTGCTGTTCGCAGGTTTGTCGATTATCGCCATGGTCCTGTTTCGCGGGCGACTGTATCAAATGCTCAGAGGCGGGGCGACTGACTACAAAAGCGGCCCCGCCGGTGAGTCCCTGCAGCTGGCAGAGACGCTGGAACCCGGCGACAGCTGCCGCATGAACTATCGCGGTACAACGTGGACTGTGCTGAACGAGGGTTCGACGACTATAGAAAAAGGCGACAGGGTAAAGATCAAACGCGTCGATGGCCTAAAGCTCATCGTCAATCAGTGAACAACAGTCAGTCAACGAATGGAGTAACTTGAAATGGTCGAAGGTTTAGCCTTTTGGGTAGCAATTTCAATCGCGGGTATCGTCATTCTCATACTCGCGAAAACCGCGGTTATCGTGCCGCAGCAAAGCGCATATGTCATCGAGAACCTGGGAAAATACAGCCGTACGCTGCGGGCCGGATTTCATATCCTGATTCCCTTTATCGAACGGGCAGCGTACAAACACAGCCTGAAGGAGCTGGCCTTCGATATCCCGGAACAGGTCTGTATCACCAATGACAATGTGCAGGTTGGTGTCGACGGTGTTTTGTATATCCAGGTACTCGATGCGCAGCGTGCCTCCTACGGCATCACCGACTACGGTTTTGCAATCTCCCAGCTGGCACAAACCACGCTGCGAAGCGAAATCGGAAAAATCGATCTCGATCGAACCTTTGAGGAACGCGCATCGATTAATGCCAATGTGGTCGCCGAACTGGACAAGGCATCGGACCCCTGGGGAGTCAAGGTACTGCGCTATGAGATCAAGAACATCAACCCGCCGACCGATGTGCTGAGCGCGATGGAGAAACAGATGCGGGCGGAACGTGAAAAGCGTGCCGTTATCCTGGCTTCGGAAGGTGAGCGGGATGCAAAGATCAACGAGGCCGAGGGTGACAAGCAACGTTTGATCAAGGAGTCCGAGGCAGTCAAGCAACAGCAGATCAACGAGGCCGAGGGAGAGGCCGCCGCTATCCTTGCCATTGCAACCGCCACGGCCGAGGGCCTGCGTCGTGTAGCGAACTCGGTAAAAGAAGAAGGCGGAGAGGCGGCCATGAAACTGCGGATCGCAGAGGACTACGTAGAGCAGTTCGGCAACCTCGCGAAAGAGGCAAATACGCTGGTAGTACCGGCCAACCTGGGCGATATTTCTTCCATGATCGCGCTTGCCACCAGTATTATTGGAAAAAACTCAACACCCGCCGGTAGTTCGCCGGGATAAATTCCAACGTCAGCAAGGAGCCGGAGCCCCGGCCGGTAGTGGCAAAGACACAGAAGCCCGCACAAAGCGGGCTTCTGACGCCGGTTAACCGAAAGCGATAGATTACACTGCTTTCAGCCGCGCCCAGCCCAGCAGACCGAAAGCAGAGCCGAACAGCCATAAGGCAGCAGGAACCGGAACAACGGCCGACGCGCCGATATCGCCCGGATGCACAGCCCATGATCTTAAATTCATGGTCTTGGCGCTGCTGCCCTGGGCGCCGACAGAAAACATGAACCGCAGTGCGGCCGCAGGATTACTGTCCTGCGTAGCCGACCAGTAGGCTTGCGCCACCACGATGTTGGAAAATTTGGCAAGGTCAGGATCGGTGCTGGTCAGGATCGAGTTCCACGCCGAGCCGCCAAGCTCATTATAAAACAAATGTCCCATCTCGCCGTTGACGCAACCGACGATGATGCAGGAGGGATCATTGTTGGGCAGACGCCAGTTGGTATAGCCACCAATGCTCAGAGCTCCCGCACAGGCCATGGCATCATTCCAGCCCATTGTGACTCCGGAAGCATTGGCATCAGCCAGCCAGGTAATGTTCAGATCATCGTCGTAGTAAGCCTCGAACGTCGCCAGGTTGTTATCCAGATCGCGGCCAACCAGTGCCGCCTGCGCTCCCGATACCAGTGACAATGTAACGAGCGCGCCAATACATCAAAAAAGAATTCTCCTCATAACCATTCCTCCCAGATATTCGGCATTGATTGCCTGAATGCAAACAAACCGTCTGACTTGTTTTTTTCTCTGTTATGTCCTTCCCGGTATTGCGTCATCGGTCGGGACATCCGCAATAAACTGGCTTATTCGGGAAACTCAGTCAATATTTCTGTACGGAAAACAACACAAGCAGCAGATTTCAGCAGCTTATGCGTTATTGTTAATGCAGACTTTAATTTCGAGTCATACACATTGCGCAATATATAAGCAGATAGTCCGGATGGCGCCGTTTTCGACCGGCTGTTTGTATGAGAAGCGCAACGTGACTGTACTGCCGGCTTTGCCCGGCCACCCGGCCGGAAGCCGGCCGTTACAGCTAGCTGGTAATGTACTGCTCCATCTGTTCGATCTGAAACTGCTGGTCGGCAATAATCGCTTTAACCAGGTCGCCGATGGACACCATGCCAACAAGCTGCTTTGAATCCATGATCGGCAGGTGCCTGACACGTTTATCGGTCATGACTCCCAGGCATTCGTCTATTCTCTGGCTCGGCTGGGCGCATACCACCCGGCTGGTCATGATTTCCGATACTTTGGTATCGCTGGATGCCCGGCCCTCGAGAATTACCTTTCGTGCATAGTCTCTTTCCGAGAGAATACCGGCAAGTTTCTCGCCATCCAGAACAATCAGTGCGCCGATGCGTTTCTCGGCCATCAGGCGCAAAGCCTCGAATACGGTCGCATCGCGCTGTACGGAAAAAATTTCGCTGCCCTTGCTGTTCAGCAGTTCTCGTATCGTTTTCATCCGTCACCTCCTCAAAGTCAGTGCCTGACTGTTACGCGACTCGAAATACTGCCGAGACGACTCCCGATCAGCCGGACATGTACCAGTGCCATGGTTCATAGATAAAACCGCAGGCATTATCTCTACCATAAGGCATCTCGAAATGAAAATCCGCTGCGTTTTCGGTCAGCCACCGAAACGCCTCGGTGGTCTCGAACTGTTCCACCAGCGGGGGACAGCCCGTGACGGCGATATCCAGTGCCTTGCCCGTGTGATGCTGGCTGTAACCCGGCGCTGCGTTGGTAAGCAGAATCTTCTCTATGCTCTGTCCCTTTGCCAGCTTTGCCTCTATCAGGCTGGTCTGGTGGTCGATACTGCGGAAAGTTGAAACCACGAGCAGATTGAAACCGTCTTTCATCGCGGCCTCACGCAGTGCCAGCCAGCGTTTCACGGTCACCGGCTCCAGAGACTGCGGTCTTCCGAGGATATCCCCCGCGACCGCGACCAGCGTATCCGCCTCGGGCTGTTCCGGGATATACGGATCCTCGCCATAATTTTCCGGAATACCGAGCTTTCGATGAATTTCCTTAATCCGGGACATTGACTCTCCTGCTAGGCCAGGATCATGTCGCTGACCAGGCTTCCTATTGCCAGCGATGCCGTCAGACCTGGCGATTCCATACCGTACAGACTGACCAGCCCCTGTATACCATGTTCAGCCGCACCCTGAATAATGAAATCTGCGGCGGCTTCGCCAGGTCCCACGACTTTTGGCCGGATGCCTGTATAGGCGGGCTGAAGACGGGATACATCCAGGCCGGCATAGTAACGCCGGATCGCCTCGGAAAACGATCGCCTCCTCGAGTCATCGAAGCTGTAATCCAGCTCGTCTATCCAGCTGACATCCGGACCGAACCGGGCTGCTCCTGACATATCCAGTGTGACATGCACTCCCAGTCCTGCAGCAGAAGCCATCGGGTAGACAAGGTGACTGAAAGGCGCCCTGCCTGTCAGGCTGTAGTAATGCCCTTTGGCAAGATACCGGGGTGGAATGGACTGGTCCGGCAAGCCATCGATACGACGACTGATATCCTGCGCATGCAGTCCCGCTGCATTCACGAGTCTGCGGCATGCCAGCACGCTGTCGTTATTGTGCGTGCTCAGCTCGAACCCCTGCTCACAAACATGCACGCCCGAGACAGCGGTATTCAGCACCACGGTACCGCCGGATGACTCGATATCGCCCTGTAGAGACAGCATGTATTCATGGGTATCGAGGATGCCTGTCGATGGGGAGAACAGCCCCCCGACGGAACTCACCTCCGGCTCAAGCGCCCGCACCTGTGCGGCCGTCAGCCATTGAAGATCGTCAACGCCGTTCGCCTGTGCCTGGGCAGCATGCCGGCTCAACTGCTCCATCTCCGGATCGTTGACGGCAATAATCAGCTTTCCAACCTGCCGGTGGGCAACACCCTGCGCTTTGCAGTAGCCGTAAAGCAGCTGCCGGCCCTGCACGCACAGGCGTGCCTTGAGCGATCCGGTTGGATAGTAGATCCCGGCGTGAATGACTTCCGAATTCCGGCTGCTGGTCCCGGTGCCGATGGCTGCCTCGGCCTCCAGAACCATGACCTCCTGGCCCGCCGCAGCCAGCGCCCTGCCTGTTGCAAGGCCGATGACTCCCGCCCCGATGACTACTGTTTCAATACTGTCCACGGGTTCACATCCTACCAGTCAGCCTTCCAGTGCGTATACCAGCAGGAAGGGAAGTACCAGGAATGCCAGTACGGTCGAAACCAGAATCGATCCGGCTACATCTTCAGGATGACGGTTGTAACGGGCCGCCAGCAAGAAATTGAATACTGCCACCGGCATGGTGCTTTCGATCAGCACTACACCTCGCATCACACCGGACAGATCGAACAGCCAGACAGCCGACCAGCCCATGGCAAACCCGATACCCAGCCGGAGAACGGCAAGACCGATTGCGGTCCCCGCTTTGTGAATGCGGAAACTGCTCAGCGCATGCCCAAGCGCCAGCAGCATCAGTGGAATTGCCAGCCCCGCCAGCAAATCCACCGTGTTCGCCATCCACAGGGGCATCTGCGTATCGGTCGCCAGAAGCGTTACGCCACCGAGTGCTGCATAAATAATCGGCGTTTGCAGCAGCACCTTCGCCGCGGGTTGCTGTCCCTGGAAAAGCGGTACCAGCGTGAACTTGCTCACTGCACCCACAAGATAGATGGCCACGGCAAGCCCGAGCCCGTCAGCGCCGAACGCCAGAAAACACAACGGCAGGCCAAGGTTGCCTACATTGCCGTACACCACCGGGGGCACGTAACTGCGCAGCGGCTGACGCAGCAAGCCAAGCACAATCATGCTGACTGCCGTGCTGCCGATCAGCACCGCGATCCCGATGGCCATCATCAGGCCAAAATCGGCCGCCTCCGACTCAAGACTCGCAATACCCTTCAATATCAGGAACGGCGCCCCGATATTCATCGCAATGCGCGTCAGGAACTCCCGCTCGAACGGTACCCCGATTTTCCCCCAGCCAAACCCCAGCAAGGCGCAAAGAAACACCGGCACAATAATCGGCACCAGCTGACTAGGCATTTTCGAATGCCCGAGTAATAGTGCGGCTGCCGAGCAGGTGGCCGGGGTGATTTCTCATTCAGCGATGACCCGGTTCTCAAGCACCCCGATCCCGCTGATCTCGACCTCTACACAGTCCCCCGACTGAAGCCATTTCGGCGGTGTCCTCGCCGCCCCTACACCGCCCATCGTACCGGTCACGATTACATCCCCCGGTTCCAGCCGGCAGAAAATCGAGCAGTACTCAATCAGCACCGGAATATCGAAACGCAGGTCACCGACATGCCCCTGCTGAACAATCTCACCGTTTATCCGTGTTTCCAGACGCAGCGTTGCCGGATCGGGAATCTCATCTGCCGATACCATCCATGGCCCGAATGCGCCGCTGTGGAAGAAATTCTTGCCGGGAGTGAACTGGGATGTATGTCTTTGAAAATCCCTGACCGTTCCATCGTTAAAGCAGGCGAAGCCCGCCACATGGTGCATGGCTTCGCCCCTGGAGATATGACGTCCGGGACGGCCCATGATCACCGCCAGTTCGCCCTCGTAGTCATACTTGCCGGAGGCTGACGGCTTGACCAGAGACTGCCGGTGACCCACTACGCTGTCCGGAAACCGGACGAACAGCACCGGCTTGTCGGGAGGCTCCCGGCCCATCTCACGAATGTGCGTCATGTAATTGACACCAACGCACAGGATTCTCCCGGGATTGGGGATAACGGGCTCGAATTCCACCGCATCATGAGCCCATTGCCGTGCGGAACCCGCGGTAGTCGCTGCATCTTCCAGTACCTCGGCTGCAATAGCCGATTTGAGGTCAGGGTACTTCGATATAAACTGGTCCGATACAGGCTGGATACCCCGATCGCTGACCACGCCGTAGCATCTCTGGCCATCGATACGAAAGCTGGCAAATCTCATGAATCAAATCCGGTTATTTGTTGATCGCCCCAAGATGCTATTATAAAGAACTGCACCAATAATAATTGCCCCGATGAAACCACACACAAAACTGAGCCGGGCCTGAACAGTCGCCGGCAAAATACCCGTGCGACCGGAATAACAACACTGATGAAACCAAAAGCAGGCAGCGCCAGGCTCACCGAGGGGCCTGAAGGAAAATCGATCCTTTCCCTGATGATTCCCATGATGCTGGGAATGGTCGCCCTGATTTCCTACACCGTAGTCGACGCCTATTTCATCTCCCGCCTGGGAACCATGGAACTGGCTGCGGTCAGCTTTACTTTTCCGGTCGCTTTTATCGTGACGGCCGTTTCGATGAGCTTCAGTGTTGGAACTTCGTCCGTCGTGGCGCGTTTAATGGGCTCCGGTGACCGGGAAAAAGTCCAGCGGATGACCACCCATGCCATGCTCCTGGGAGTTTTCGCCGGTATGCTCGTCCTGATTCTCGGCGTACTCACCATCGACCCGGTATTTACCGCCCTGGGTGCCGATGAGGTCACGCTGCCGATTATTCATGACTACATGCAGATCTATTTCTTCGGCGGAATTTTCCTCGTAGTGCCGACGATAGGAAACTCGGTGCTGCGTGCCACCGGCGATGCCAAGACGCCCGCTGCCATAATGACGATTGCAGCATTGTTCAATGTCATTCTGGACCCGATTCTTATTTTCGGCCTGTTCGGCGTTCCACGACTGGAAGTCCAGGGTGCCGCGCTTGCCTCGGTCATTGCCAATATGGGCACGCTTGTCGTTTCTTTTTCAGTACTTTATTTCCGGGAACATCTGATCAAGCTGCGTACGCTTTTTTCCCTGTCGCTGATCCTGGACTCCTGGAAACGTATTCTGCATGTCGCGCTGCCGACTATGGTCAGCAGCCTGATCGCTCCGGCCACGACAACCTTTATCACCTACCAGGTCGCCCGTTTCGGACAGGAGGCTGTTGCAGGTTTTGGCCTGGCCGCCCGCGTAGAATCCCTGTCTTTGCTTGTCCTGATGTCGCTCGGCGGAGCCATTACACCGTTCGTAGGACAGAATTTCGGCGCCAGAAAATATGACCGCGTGCAGACAGGCATGAATTTCTGTTTTCGGTTCTCACTGATCTACGGTCTTGTCGTAGCGGCAATTGTGGCCATCAGCGCGAAATTCATCGCCGGGCTTTTTACCGATGACCCGCTGGCCTCTCACGCCGCCAACCTGCAGATGTGGATCGTTCCCATCAGCTACACGCTGCTGGGCTTTTCAATGGCATCCAACGGCGCGTTCAACGCGATGGGCAAACCCCGGCAGGCGATGTTCATATCGCTGTCGCGCACACTCGTGGTGTACGTACCTCTGGCGTGGCTGCTGTCGCGCCTGTTCGGCCTTGCCGGCATTTTCGTTGCTGCCTCATGTGCAAACTTTGCTTCCGGTGTTATTGGCTACCTGTGGTTCAGGGCATCGTTCAGCAAAAAATTCCTTGATCGGCAGCACGCCTGAAGCGACCGGTTCAGCCCACCCCCGGCGACTGCAGGCATGATGTGCGATGCAGTGGCCCGGTCAGTCCATGCGAATCCCGTATTCCCGCTCAAGGGCCTGGAACAGCGGGGACTGTGGCTCTACTGAAAGAACCAGCGCATCTCCTTTGGCGGTAGGGAGATACAGTCGCGTTTTACCGGTCACCAGCAAGAATGCCCGCGTACCGTTTTTCAGTATGAACCAGCCCGCCTGGTAACCGGGAAGATCAATCCCGTTGGTTCTGACGCGTGGCGTTAGTTCCGGCACTGCAGCAGCGTCGATCAGGCGGGCGTCGGTCCATACGATGTCGACTTTATCGACCGACCGCCGATAAAACCCGGCCTGTACACTCAACGACTGCCCGGTCAGTGAAATGTCGTTACGAAGCAGCACCGTCAACGATGCTGCAAACATGACGCCACCCACTACGGAGACGATGGCGATCAGCGTTGGCGATATTTTTCTGGACAGTAACCAGGCAGCGCCTGCTGTCAGAACCACCGGAAACAGCCCCAGTATCAGGAATGCCCAGACGAACGTGCTCAATGCAGGGACAACAGCAAAACCAACAGCAATATCGTTCATGATCGCCACCTTCCAGATCAGGACAACCCGGCAGCCTTCCAGGACAGCTGCGCTACATTGCGAAAAAGGTCCTGGCGCACCTTCTTCTGCCGGGGCAGATGGATAACCGCCAGGTCTTCTGCCGCCTCGAGACACGCCTGTGACTCATCCGCAATATAGTCTTTGAGCGCTTCGGTTTCAAAAGATGCCTGCCCGCTCAGTCTCGCAGCGCGAATCACGGTGTCGAGATTCTGCTGCATAGAGGGCTCGAGACTTGCAAGTTTGCCGAAATTCGCATGGCAGTCGGTGCACCCGCCGCTGACCGTTACGGCCGCAGCAACAACCACCGCAACAGCAGCCGCAACATTCAGGATCACCGCTGCATTGATGGAAATGGTAACGTATGTCAGGACGGCAACGGCCACAACCACTAAGGCAACTGCGGCAGCAACCACCTGGGTGGTGTCGTTGGCTGCCGCCAGCTGCTGGCTTACGGCATACAGCTCTGCTGTCGTTTCTATTTCCGAGAGTTGGGTGAAGTCATCTCGCGTGACAGACTGCATTCGTGAACGGAGCTGTTGGAGATCCTGCTGCAGCAGGCCGCGGATTCGTCCCCGCAGCCTGTTTCCGGCGCGCTGCTCCAGGACGTTTGCATCACGGAGCTTGCCGATAAAGGCCCGATAGTTTCCGGAGGATGCGAGATGGCGGACATAGGGATCGCAGATCATTTTTAGCAGCCTGAACTGATCGCTGTTTTCCCCGACGATGTCATCCGGAACGCCTCTGCTGCGCAGAAAACGGCGCGGCGACCGCTGAAAAGCGGTCCGGGTGGCCTTGTTCTTCAGAACCTGCCCCCACAGACGCGACATGTTCATGATCGGCTCCCATGCTTCCACCGGTAGTTCCGCACGACTCAACGTCAGGCGCAGGCGATTCTCCGCCAGGGCATTGCTGCTGGATTGCTGGAACATGGGCTCACCATACAGGCCGATATTGCCGGCAGCGCCGGCGGGGCCAAGCCCCATCAATCCAACGCCGGCTGCGGACAGGTTCAGAAATTTTCTTCGTTTCACGGCAATCTCCTTGTGTTGAATATAGCTAGGCGAACTTTGGCTCCGGTGGCAGCAGTGCTGCCTCCAGGCTGTGCTCGAGATAGAAACGGTTCATGACTTGCGGCATGAACTCCCGGTAACGACGTTTGAGCAATGCGCGCATGGCAGGGTGACGATGCAGGATGACGCAGGCCTGGCAGATATGAACCACCCCGGCCAGTTCATCGGGCTCGTTGTTGTCCAGAACACGGGTCATGATGGTGTATGGCCCGTCAACGGCCAGCCAGATTTTCAGAAAGTCCTCGAACTGACGATAGTAGTGCGCCTGCATCGAGGCTCCGGCGCAGTTACCTGCCAGTCTCATTTCAGGGATGTGCTCCAGGGTCAGGCCGCAGCACGCCGATAATGCAGCCTGGGGTGTAATCACGGCATTGTGAAAAAGCTGTTTGCAGCCGGCTCTCATCTGTGACTGATCCGGTGAGATGGCCCTGTCCGCACTGGTGCCGGTAAAAGGCATCCAGGAATTGCTCTGCAGACGAAACAGGGAGGAACGCCCGAGCAGCGGTTGCAGCCGCGGATGCTCGACGATACGTTTCATGCAGGCACTCTCGGCGGTGTCTGCTTCTACGGTCAAAAGCGTCACAACCCCATGGTCTACCAGCGTTACTGCAGCCCGAACCACACTCTCCAGAGGCACCCATTGCTGATGGTCCAGGCCGGTGCTGATATTGATCTCACTAATTCCGGCCCGAACCAGCTTGTGCACGGTTCGCGAGCACAGAGAATCCGTTTTCCCCCAGAACCCGTTGGTCACGCAACGGGTCATCAAACCGCTGTGGTGAGCGTGGGCAATCGCGTCAAAGAGATCCTGCCTGAGGAGAAAACACTCACCACCGGTGAACACCACCAGCCTGAGCGCGGGGAACCCCAGCCGGGCGTGAGTGATATAGCTTTTCATGGATTCCAGGGACAGCCGCCCCTTGATAGTCGGATTACAGCCAAAGCAGCATTCCGAACAGGCCGCGTTGCATGTATAGGTCGTAATCAGGGTCAGGGTATCCGGCCAGAGCGCGCTGAACTCCCGCGGAATATGCTCCGGATAGCCGTTAAATAACGCAGGGACTGAGGGACTGTGGTGATTTTTCGAAAGTGAATCCATTGCAATCGGCATCGGTTGGTTGTCGCAGGCTCATAACAACAGGAAGCTGCGTTTTGTT
Organism: Gammaproteobacteria bacterium; assembly: GCA_024276095.1. Lineage (GTDB taxonomy): Bacteria > Pseudomonadota > Gammaproteobacteria > Steroidobacterales > JAJRUG01. The sequence goes on along the minus strand of JAJRXW010000311.1, from coordinate 3,022 downwards.
CATGCCGATTAAATGGGCAGTCTGTGTATTTACTTCCGGAATATGCCGACTCGTTTTTCCGGTGGCCGTCTCATGAAATCCGCTGGCCGGGTGGTCGAACCGGGCGTTACGCCATGGCGCGCAAAACAGCCCCGGTACGGGCATCTCTTATTTCGGTCGGCGCGCCGAGGTTTCCGGTTGCTCCATGCACTACCAGGTCGACGGCTGTTCCAAACCGGCGCCGTACGCCCAGCGCCGTGCATGCCGGAGAACGGCCGCTGCGATTGGCGCTGGTCGATACCAGCGACATGCCGGCAGCCGCGCACAGAGAAGCAGCGACAGGATGCCGGGTAATACGAACGGCGACCGTCGTTCGGCCGCCGGTAATCCAGTCAGGACATTGACGGGACGCCGGCACTATCCACGTCACGGGCCGCCCGAGGGATTCATCCATCCGCTTTAACTCAACATCGCCCGGACAGACCCATTGCTCCAGCTGGGTCATGTCGGAGGCAATCAGTATCAGTCCTGCCTGCAGCGAGCGGCGTTTCATATCGACAAGATGCTGTACAGCGCCCAGGCAGCCGGGATCGCAACCGAGACCGTATACTCCCTCGGTGGGATAGGCGATAACACCACCCCGGTGTATTACCCGGGCTGCTTCGCGAAGTTTGATTGATGACAGCACCGATACCTGTCCGTCAGGCCAATATTCGGGAATTAACCGGGCTCGGATACCTCGGCCGATGGCCGGGATCGTTTTGCGGCTGCTTTTTTTCCGGCTTTTTTCTTCTTTTTCTTCCGGGTCTTTTTTCCGGCCTGCTTCTTTTTCGCCGTTTTTTTGCTGGCTGTTTTCTTTTTTGCCGCCTTCTTCTTGGCCACCTTCTTTTTGGCCCCGCGCCGACCCCGCACCGGTGCTTTGGCCAGCAGCTCCTGGCATTCTTCCAGGCTCAGGCTGGCCGGCTCACGATCCTTCGGTACACGCGCGTTCTTGGTTTTGTCGGTGACGTAGGGTCCGTATCGTCCGTTCAGAATCTGTATACCCTGATCGGGAAAATCCTTGATCAGGCGATTGGCATCCGCCTCTTTCTTGTCCCGAATGAATTTCAGCGCGGTTTCCAGATCAATCGTGTACGGATCATCGCCCTTGATGGATACAAACTTGTCTGCATAACGAACATAGGGACCGAACCGGCCGATGCTGGCCGATACCGGTTCGCCTTCCGGCGTCTCGCCCAGTTTTCTGGGCAATTTGAACAGTTCCAGGCCTTCTTCGAGGGTAATGGCGCCCATTTTCTGGCCGGGCCGCAGGCCGGCAAACTTGGGCTTGTCTTCATCCTCTCGTGTACCGATCTGCACGAACGGGCCGTAGCGTCCCATTCGCACGCTCACCGGCTTGCCGGACTTGGGATCGATGCCCAGCTCACGCGCCTGCCCGGCCTCTTCGCGGGTAATATTCTCTTTTTCTTTGACAAGTTTGCGAAACGGTTGCCAGAAATCATTCAGCATGGGCACCCAGTCACGTTCGCCGCGTGACACCTCGTCCAGCGAATCCTCCATCTGTGCCGTAAACCCGTAGTCCACATACCGGGTGAAATGATTGGTCAGAAACCCGTTGACCACTCTTCCCCTGTCCGTCGGTATGAACCGCCGGCTGTCCATCTCGACATAGTCGCGGTTCTTCAGTGTAGAAATAATGCTCGCATAGGTCGATGGACGACCGATGCCGTATTCCTCCAGGGTCTTGACCAGGCTCGCTTCTGAAAAACGTGGCGGCGGTTCCGTGAAATGCTGGTCCGCGTTGACTGCATGCAGCTCAAGCAGGTCCCCTTCCTGAACCTTCGGCAGTGTCTTGTCCGCTTCCTCGTCCTTGACGTCATCCTGGCCTTCCTGATAGACGGCGATAAAACCGGGCTTCACGAGAGTCGATCCGGTCGCACGAAACCGCCCGGTTTCCGGGCGCACGGCCGGCAACAGGTCCAGGGCAACCTGGTCGAAAACGGCATGGGTCATCTGGCAGGCGACGGTGCGTTTCCAGATCAGCGTATAAAGCTTGAACTGCTCGGGCGTCAACCGGTTCTTGAGGCTTTCGGGCGTCCTTTCCACACTGGTGGGGCGGATACCCTCGTGCGCCTCCTGGGCATTCTTGGCCTTGGTCTTGAACACCCTGGGGCTCTCGGGAAGGTTTTCTTCACCGTACTGCTTCCTGATATATCCGCGAATCTCTTCCAGGGCAACACTCGCCAGCGTGACCGAATCGGTACGCATGTAGGTAATCAGGCCCAGGGTTCCCTCGTCCGTCTCTATACCTTCATAAAGCCGCTGGGCGGTCATCATGGTTCGCTGCGCACTGAACCCGAGTTTGCGCGCTGCTTCCTGCTGCATGGTCGAGGTTGTAAAAGGCGCGGCAGGATTACGCTTGCGCTGCTTTTTCTCAACGGCTTTGACCAGCAGCCTGCCGTTGGCCGCACCGAGCAGATTCTCGCGAACGGCCGTAGCCTGTTCTTCGTTGACAAAGCTGAACTGCTCGAGCCTGGCGGACTCGTACTCCGCCAGCCGGGCGGAAAAGGATTTCCCCGCAGCGGCGACATCGGCCCCGATCGTCCAGTACTCCTGTTTCTCGAAAGCCTCGATCTCTTCCTCTCGTTCGACAATCAGCCGCAGCGCGGGACTCTGCACCCGTCCGGCTGCAAGTCCCTGGCCGACTTTTCGCCACAGCAGGGGAGAGAGATTAAAGCCAACCAGGTAATCGAGCGCGCGCCGGGCCTTCTGCGCATTGACCAGTTCGTTGGACAACTCCCTGGGGTTTTCAACGGCATCCCTGACGGTATGCCGGGTGATCTCGTTAAAAACGACCCTGCTGACCTGCTTGTCCTCGAGTAGTTTTCGCTCGCGGAGAATCTCGTACAAATGCCAGGCAATCGCTTCGCCTTCGCGGTCAAGGTCAGTTGCGAGATACAGCGTATCCGCATTTTTCAGCGCTTTTGCGATCGCCGCAACGTGCTTCTCGTTTTTTTCTATGACCTCGTACTTCATGGCAAAT
>JAJRXW010000310.1 GCA_024276095.1 Gammaproteobacteria bacterium | reverse complement strand
TCGCGACAACCCGCATGCAGGACTGCAGATGCTCGGTATCAACCTGGACAAGAAACCGGATCGTGCCGCGGAACTGGCCGGTGACCTGCAGATCGATTTTCCGCTTCTGATGGATGTAAAAAACCAGGTTGCAGAGCTGTATGGCCTCGGGAAGATGCCCTTGCTGGTGCTGATCGACCCGAACGGCACCGTGCGCTGGGTTCACCAGGGCTATCGACAGGGCGATGAGGATATCTATCTGAATCGGGTTGCAGAGTTGTTTGCAGAGTAGCGGCATGTAGTGCGTCGGGCCAGGCAAAGAAGGTAAATCTATGAACTGTAAAATACGGAAACTGGTAATGACTGCCGGCCTCGGGATTCTGCTGCTGTGTGCAGCGGGAGCGGGCATCGCGGAGCAGGCAGAAAGCCTCGACGGGCAGGTGCAGAACCTCAAGAGCGAGGTGCTGGATCTGAACCGCGAACTTTTCATGCTCGAAGAAGAGCTTCTGTTTCCGGCCAATACACAGGTATCGGTGTTCGTATCGATGGATATCGGCGAATACTTTGCCCTCGATTCGGTACAGCTGAAGCTCGACGGCAAGCCCGTCAGCAACTACCTGTACACCGACAGGGAAGTAGAGGCGATGTATCGTGGCGGTGTACACCGTCTTTATCTTGGCAACCTGAAAACGGGCAGTCACCAGCTCGTTGCCATATTTACCGGCAAGGGGCCTCATGGCCGTGACTATCGTCGTGGTGCGACCCTGGATTTTGAGAAGAGCATCGGCACCAAGTTTGTCGAGCTGCAAATCTCCGATCGGCAAATCAAGCAGCAGCCTGAGTTCCTGGTTCGGGAATGGGAATAACCGCCATCAACGGATTCCGGTACGCATCCTGCCCGGCGGCCATACTGGCCGCAGGCATGTTGTTTGCACCCGTTGCACAGGCGGGAGAGAAACTGGCTACCGGTGTCATCCGTGATCTGGAATACGGCGAGGTGCTGTTCAGTTTCTACCAGGACGACTATTTTTCCGCGTTGAGCAAGCTGCTGGTCGCCCGCGATGCCGGGCGTGTGAGTCATCACGAAACAGAAGCGGAGCTGCTTCTGGGTGGCCTGTATCTTTCCTATGGTCAGCACGAACGCGCACAGGAAATTTTCGATCGCCTGCTGACCGACCCGGTGGACAGCGCGATCCAGGACCGGGCGTGGTTTTATCTGGGCAAGGTGCAGTATCAGCGCGGCCGGTTTGCCGATGCCGACGCGGCATTTCGCAAGGTGGGCAATGACCTGCCGCAGTATCTCGATGCGGAGCGCCGGTTGCTGATGTCGCAGGGCCTGATGGCCAGGGGAATGTTCGCGCCGGCCGCGGCAATTCTGGAATCGTGGCAGGGCCCCGATGAGCTGCTCGCCTACGGGCGATACAACCTCGGTGTGGCGCTGGTTCGCATGAACCGGCTCGAAGAGGGTGCGCGCCTGCTCGATAAAGTGGGCCGCATGTCCGGCGATACCGAAGAGATCCGGGCGTTGCGCGACAAGGCCAACCTCGCGCTTGGCTACGCCTACCTGCAGGAGGAACTCGAAGGGCAGGCCAAGCCGGTGCTGCAGCGGGTGAGCCTGCATGGCCCGTTTTCCAACAAGGCGTTGCTGGGAGTCGGCTGGGTAGATGCCATCCAGCAGAACTATCGCCAGGCACTGGTGCCGTGGATGGAACTGAAAAGCCGCGATTTGCTGGACAGTGCGGTGCAGGAATCGCTGCTTGCGATTCCCTATGCGATGGGCCGGCTGGAAGCGCACGGCAGCGCTGCGCAAAATTATCTGACGGCACTCGATGTGTTCGATACCGAAATCGGGCGGCTCGATACCGCGATCGAAAGCGCCCGTTCCGGCACCATGATTCCGGCACTGCTCGAGGCGGACAATCCGCAGATCGCCCGCTGGTACTGGCAGCTGGAACGCGTTCCGGATACCGCCCAGGCGCGCTATCTCTATCATCTGATCGCCAATCACGAACTCCAGGACGGTCTGCGCAACTATCGCGACCTGATGGCCCTGCAACAGCACCTCGATCGCTGGGCGGAAAAGCTGGAAGCCTTCGATGATATGGTGGCGACCCGCTGGCTGGCCTATCGGCAACGGGCGTTGCCGACCAGCACCCAAATCGATGCGGTCGACCTGGATCGGTACCTTGCCCGGCGCGATCGGCTGGCCGGCGAACTCGAGGCCATCGAACGGTCCAGGGATATTGCCGGACTGGCAAACGCTCGCGAGCGCACCTTGTGGCAGCAGCTGCAGGCGCTCGAAGACCACCCGGCATGGCAGGCGGATGGCCTGGACGATGCGCGGCAAACCTGGCGGGTGCTGAAAGGGTTTCTCAGCTGGAAACTGGATCGTGAGTACAAGTACCGCATGTGGCAGCAAAAACGCTCGTTGGACGGCCTGAACGAAGCGCTTGCGCAGGCGGTCCGGCGCCGTGACAGCGTCGATGTGCGTCTCGATTCCGTGCCTCGCGAACTGGAGGCATTTTCTGACCGGATTGCCGCGGTGCTGCCCCGTATCGAACGGATGCGCGCCGAGGTTGCGGCAGCATTAATGCGCCAGCAAAACGGCATACAGGTCCTGGCAGTGCGGGAACTCGAGGCCCAGAAAGAGCGGCTTGCGACCTATCGCATTCAGGCGCGGTTCGCACTGGCCACGATCTACGATCGCGCCACGGCGTCGACTGACTGAGGGTGCCGCAAAGGTATGGCTTCCGTAATGATGGTTAATATTTTTCTCATGGGTTGGTTGTGGCCTTTCGGCGGCAACGGCGACGCCCGGGATGACGATGCCACGATCCGCAGTCTCGAAGGAGAGGTTATCGAACTCGATGCCAGTCCTGTCGTCCCGAACGGTGCGGCACGCGCGCGCCTGCAGTACAAGCAGTTCCTGGAGTTGTCCTCCGGCCATCCCGGCATGCGCGTCGAGGCGATCCGGCGCCTGGCCGACCTGAATCTCGAGGCCGGTGAGGAAGCGCAGCTGGCCGGTGACGGGAGCGCCGTGCCGGAAGTGTTCTACGAGGACGCAATCAATCTCTACCAGGAGCTGCTGGATTCGTTTCCCGATTACGCGGAGACCGACCAGGTGCTTTACCAGTTGGCCCGGGCCTATGAAAGTATCGGCGACGATGAAGAAGCGCTGGCCACGTTCGACCGGCTGGTGATCCGGTTTCCCGGCAGCACGCGGATCGGTGAGGCTCAGTTTCGGCGCGGCGAGATTCAGTTTGTCGGCAAACGCTATTTCGAGGCGGAGCAGGCCTACACGGCAGTGATTGCGCTGGGTGAGGATGCCTATTTCTATGAGCAGTCCCTGTATAAAAGGGGCTGGTCACTGTTCAAGCAGGGTAATCATGAGGAGAGCCTGGAGTCATTCATGACGCTCCTGGAGCGGCGCCTGGCTGCCTATGACCAGCCGGTTTTGTCACCAGTGGCAGATCCGGAGGCCGATCGCGAGGCTAATTCCGGGGCCGATTACGAGGCCGATAACGAGGCCACCGGCAGGGAGGCCGTGAGCTTACCGGCCGGGACCTCGCCGCAAGACACTAATGACGTGACCGTCGCGGCAGTAGAGGAAGGCAGTGCCGACATGTTTGCGGGCATGAGCCGGCCGGAGCGTGAGTTGATCGAGGACAGCCTGCGGGTGCTGAGCATCACGTTCTCGTATATGGATGGCGTGGCTTCCATCAACCGGTATCTCGTCCGGCACGGTGCCGTGCATTTCGATCACCTGCTTTACTCGGGTCTGGGTGATCTGTACCTGGACAAAGAGCGCTTTACCGATGCAGCCGAGACCTATGCCGGTTTCGTTTCCCTGCATCCAGCCCATGCCAGGTCGCCGTTCTTGCAGGTGCAGGCGATCGAGGCTTACACGCTGGGCCGTTTTCCCAGCCTGGTGCTGGACGCGAAGCGACGTTTCGTGGAGTTATACGGGCTGGACGGCGATTACTGGGTTGGCCGTGAGACTGCGGATCATCCGCAGGTCGTTCAGTATCTCAAGGACAACCTGAATGACCTGGCGAGCTACGACCATGCGCTTGCCCAGCAAAGCGGCGAGCCGGAGGCTTACCAGCGGGCAGCGCAGTGGTATCGGCGCTATCTCCAGTATTTCCCGGACGATCCGGATTCCGCCAGGCGCAGCTTCCTGCTGGCGGAAATACTTTTCGAGTCGCGGCAGTTTGCAGCGGCGAGTAAAGAATATCTTCATGCGGCGTATTACTACGGCGATCACGAGTTTGCCGCCGAAGCCGGTTATGCGGCATTGCTGGCGGGGCGCGAACACGAAAAGCTGATTACCGATGATGCGGAACGCATTGCCTGGCACGATGAATCCATCGAGCACTCGTTGAAATTTGCCCGGACCTTTCCCGATCATGAACAGACCGCCAGCCTGCTGACTTCGGTTGCCGAGGAATTGTTTGCCGACGGCGACCTGGAGCGGGCGATTGAAATCGCGGGACTGGTGGTCACGATGCAGCCGCCGGCGAGCGTCGATCTCGAACGGGTAGCGTGGACTGTTCTGGCACATGCACAGTTCGATCTCGAGCGGTTCGAGCAGGCGGAACAGGCTTATCTGCGACTGCGCGGTTTTCCGGGGATCGAAGGCGAAGATCGTGCCGAACTGGAGCAGCGTATTGCGGCATCGGTCTACCGCCAGGCCGAGCAACAGCAGGCCCAGGGGAATATCGATGCGGCAGTGGCCCATTTCATGCGGGTGGGGCAGGCAGCTCCGGGCGCGGCGATATTGCCGAATGCGACTTACGATGCAGCTGCATTGCTGATTTCGAACCAGCGGTGGCCGCGGGCGGTTGAAGTCCTGGAGCAGTTTCGCGACCGCTGGCCCGATCACAAACTGGCCGATGAGGTGACTCAAAAGCTGGCGGTTGCGCAGCTCAACGCGGGGCAGCCGGCCTTGGCAGCCGTAGAGTTCGAGCGCATCGCCGGGATGGCAGGCGCCGGTGAGGAAATGCAGCGTGAGGCCATCTGGCAGGCTGTCGAACTGTACGAAAAGACCGGCAACCGGCAGGAGCAACGACGCGTTTTCGAAGCCATCGTGCAGCGCTATCCTTATCCTCTGTCCGAGTCGATAGAAGCGCGCCTGAAGCTGGCCGACCTGGCCAAAGAAGCGGGTGACGTGGTCGAGCGCAGCCGCTGGCTGAAAGACATAGTCGCCGCAGACGCAGCGGCAGGGTCGGCGAGAACCGATCGCAGCCGGTACCTGGCGGCGCGCGCGAGCCTGGAGCTGGCCGAGCCCATGCGTGATTCGTTCGTTGCGGCACGTTTGACCATTCCCCTGAAAGACAGCCTGAAAGTAAAACGCAGCCGGATGGAGCTGGCCCTGGCGGCTTATGGTAAAGCGGTTGACTACGGGGTCGCCGAAGTAACGACTGCGTCCACGTTTGAGATTGCCGAACTTTATAACGTGCTCAGTCAGGACCTGATGAATTCGCAGCGTCCTGCGGAACTGACCGCGGAAGAGATTGAACAGTACGACATCCTGCTCGAAGAGCAGGCATTTCCGTTCGAGGAAAAGGCGATTGAACTCTACGAGGTCAATACGGCGCGCTCGGCGGACGGCGTTTATGACCAATGGGTCCGGTCAAGCTATGCGCGTCTGGCGGTGCTGATGCCGGGCCGCTATGCGAAATCAGAGAGGGGCGAACGTCTTGTTGCAAAAATGGATTAATAGCGCTGGTTTACCGCTCGTGCTGTTGGGCCTGACGGCCTGCAGCATGCCGGGGACCAGGACGGCTGACGGCGATACGGCCATTCCCGGCGGCGTCCTGGCCCGTTACGAACGTGCCCTCGACCAGATGGAAGTCGGCGACGATCCCGGTGCGGCCGATCTGCTTGAGTCGCTGAGTACCGAATATCCCGACTATTCCGGACCGGCCGTCAACCTGGGCATCATCCACATGCGTAACGGCCGCGATCAGGAGGCGACCGAGATCCTGGAGCGTGCCGTCGAGGTGTGCTCCGACTGTGCAGCAGCCTTTAACCAGCTGGGCATTTCGCACCGCCGCCAGGGGCACTTCGACGAGGCCGAGGCTGCCTATCTGCATGCCATCGATGCGGACAGCAATTATCCGCTGGCCTATTTCAACCTGGGCGTGCTGTATGACCTGTATCTGCAGCGTCCGCAGCCGGCCGTGGACTACTATCAGCAGTACCTGCAAATCGAATCCGATGAATCCTCGCGGGCACAGGTGACCCGCTGGATTGCAGACCTGCAGCGCAGGCTCGCAGCCGAGCAGCGCACCGCCCGGGCGGAGCACCGGCCATGAACCGGGCCCGGTGGATGACGTTATTCGCTGTGGCCGCGATGCTGGCCGGGGCGCCGGCGTTGATGGCTGATGAGACCGTTCCGTCGCCGGCACCCGCGCCGGTGGCCGGAAAAGTATCGAAGCCGGGGCCGGCTGCCGACCAGCTCGATCTGGACAGTACATCGATACGCGGTAACCAGGAATTGCCCAAGGTGATGTATATCGTGCCGTGGAAGGAGTCCGGGCTGGGTGAACTGCAGGGCAGGCCGGTCAACAGCCTGGTGGATGAGGTACTCGCACCCGTAGACCGTGATGTATTTCGCCGACAAATCCGGTATTTCGATCAATTGTATGGCCCCGGAAAGGGGCATCCGAATGACAGCGCAGCGGTCGTCCTTGCGGACGATTCAGGATCTTAGAAAACCGAGGAGAGGAATACATGGAAATCTATTCAGCGATCATCAGTTTTTTCCAGGACTGGGGCATGTTCATGTACCCGATCATGCTGGTCTTTGCGGTGGGTGTAGCGATCTCTGTCGAGCGTTATATCTATCTGAGCCAGACCAGTGTGAGTAACCGCCTGTTGTGGAAAAAGGTCACGCCGTTTATCAAGGCCGGCAAGTTCAACGAAGCGGTTTCGGTGACATCGAAATCAAAGGCCGCGATCGGCACGATCTTGACTTATGGCCTGTATCGCATCAAGGCGGCCAGCCGCCGGGACGATATCGAAAAGGCAATGGAAGAAAGCCTGATGGAAGTGATGCCACGGCTCGAGAAGCGCACGCACTACCTGGCGACCTTCGCCAATATTGCGACGCTGCTGGGCCTGCTGGGCACGATCATCGGCCTGATCCGGGCGTTTACTGCCGTTTCGGCTGCCAACCCGGCAGAGAAGGCGGACATGTTGTCGGCCAGTATTTCAGTGGCGATGAACACGACGGCTTTTGGCCTGATGGCGGCGATTCCGCTGTTGCTGGTTCACACGGTATTGCAGAGCAAGACAACGGAGATCGTCGACAGCCTCGAGATGGTCGCGGTCAAGTTTCTCAATGCAGTCGATGACCGGCGCCGCGGAGAGCAGGCCGCATGAGGCAACGCTGGCACAAAAAGCGCCGCATCGAGGCTGTGGAACTCAACATCACAGCCTTTATGAACCTGATGGTGATACTGGTGCCGTTTTTGCTGATGACGGCGGTATTCTCACGCGTGGCGATCCTCGAGCTGACCCTGCCCTCCTCCGGGGAGCAGCTCGATATCGCGCCGGAGACCATCCAGCTGGAAGTCATCGTACGCGGCGACAGCATCGAGGTCGGTGAACGCAACACCGGCCTGCTGACGGCGCTGCCGCGCACGGAGTCCGGCTACGACCTGGTCGGGCTGAATGAATACCTCAAGCGGGTCAAGGCAAAGTATCCCGAGAAAATCGATGCGACCCTGTTGCTGGAAGCGGATATTTCCTATGACGTGCTGGTGCAGGTGATGGATGCCGTGCGGGTATTCGAGGCGCAGGATGCAGGACAGATTTTTCAGGCTGAACTGTTTCCGGAAATTTCCATTGGTGACGCTCCGGTGCGTCCGAAAGGAAGCTAAGCGATGAAAATGTCCCAACGCGCACTGCGTATGAAACGACGCAATGAAAAAGGCAAGCGTACGGTCGCACTGAACCTTGTTTCGTTGATGGATATATTTACCATCCTGGTGTTTTTCCTGCTGGTGAATTCCAGCGATGTCGAAGTATTGCCCAATGCCAGGTAAATTCAGTTACCGGAGTCGATCTCCCAGGAAAGAGCCCGCGAGAACGTCGTCATCATGGTGACCGGCGACCAGATCCTGGTGCAGGGCAAACTGGTGGCCTCGGTTGACGAGGTGCTGAACAATCGCGATTTCCTGATCCCTGCACTGCAGGATGCGCTGCAACAGCAATCGGATCGCGTACTGATCAAACAGGCGGCGGCTACCACTGCCAGTCGTGAGGTGACCATCATGGGTGACCGGGAGCTGCCCTACAAATTGCTCAAGCGCGTCATGGCGACGTGCACGGCCGCGGACTATGGCCGAATTTCGCTGGCTGTCATGCAGGCTCCGCCGGAACAACCGGTCGTTACGCCGGCGATGGCGGCAGCGGGACAGGGGTGACCGGACGATGAGTGCAACTACCACGATCTACTATCGGCAATACGCGCTCCCGTGGGAGCTCGAGGTACCGCAGCGCGAGGTATTTCAGCGGACGCTGAAAAAAGTGCTGGTCGCCACGGCAGTGCTTGCCGTACTGATATCGTTGCTGCCCGTTCCGCAGCCGGACCCTAACGAAGCTGTGGAGATTCCACAGCGGTTTGCACGCCTGCTCCTGGAGCACAAGCCGCCACCGCCGCCCAAACCGGTGGTACAGGCGCGCACCGAAGAGCTTAAACCGGAGCCGAAAGTCGAGCAGAAAAAGGCGACAGAGCCCGAGCCGGTGGTACAGCCGGAAGTACCGAAGATCGATCGTACCGAAAAGGCACGGGAAAAAGCCGCCATGGCCGGGCTGCTGCCGTTCGTGGACGATCTGGCGGACCTGCGCGACAACCAGGTGCTGGACAGCGTCGCCAGCAAACGCAACCTGACCGGGGCAACCGGTGAGGGTGCCAGGACCGAACGTTCACTGATCACCTCCAGTGCAGGCAAGGCCAGTGGGGGCATCAATACCGCCGGCATGAGCCGTAACACCGGTGGCAGCGGCCTGGCAGGTCGCGATACCACGCAGGTCAGCAGCAATGTGGCCAGTCTCGCCGGCAACGCCCCCCAGCGCAGCGGCGAGAGCGACCGCCCCGCACGTAGCCGCGAAGAAGTCGAAATGATCTTCGACAAAAACAAGGGCGCCATCTACGCACTGTACAACCGCGCCCTGCGACGGGACCCGGGCCTGCAGGGCAAAGTCGTCCTGCGCCTCACCATCGAACCCTCCGGCGCCGTTTCTTTCTGCGAAATCGTCTCCAGCGAACTCGCCGACCCCGAACTCGAACGCAAACTGGTCCAGCGCATCAAACTCTTCCGCTTCCTCGAAAAAGACGTCCTCCCCGTCACCACCACCAAACCCATCGACTTCTTCCCCGCTTGATGGGGTCGGACCTCGTTAACCATATGATCTTACGGTTAAAAACGTCATTCAGGTGGCTGATATAGCGCTTAGAGTGCCCATTTTGGCACCGAAATCGTGCCGATAAGCTTTTTTCTCTTCCCGCAGAGAATAGCGGCCATGGCTTTTTGCTACCTTCCGGCCGGGTGTATCTGATGCCAGGTCACTCTTGATCTGTTCGACAAATTTTCTTCCTCCGACGGCAACACTTTCGGTCCACAGGGCTTCCCGATCAGTGTTTCCGGTATCCAGAACTGATTGCACCGCCTCTCTCAATATTTTCCGAACAGCCTTCGAGTCCGCATATCCCAGCACATGTCTGAGCTGGTCAATATCGATGATTCGATATCTCATTGGTGGTGACTGTATTTCGCGATAGCCACTCTGAGCCCACTGAGCAGGGTGCTCGACTGCTCCTGCTCGCACCATATTGAGATCGATATAGACCATGCAGTGAGCAAGGTGGCGCCCGGATTCAATTGCCGTGGCATAGTATCGATCATCCCAGAATGCGCCTTTGCGCGATTTTCTGGTGTTGTATTGTTGGGCGGTTCGCCCGGCGATCAGTTGCATGCTCCTCGATATTTCGCCCATACCTTGATCTCGTACCAGCAGGTGAATGTGATTCTAGGTAACAACATAGTTCAACACACATAGCCCATAGCGTTTGCGTGCCTGATGCAGCCAGCGCAACCACTGCCTGCGATCTCTGGAGAACTTCAGAAGGAATTGTCGTTTGTGGCAACGGTGTGTGATGTGCCAGACGTGGCCGGCAATAAAACATCGGTTTGCTCGTGGCATGGCGATTCTCCTTAAT
>JAJRXW010000309.1 GCA_024276095.1 Gammaproteobacteria bacterium | reverse complement strand
TGGAAAAAATAGAGATGCTGGATTTCGCCGATGTCATTGCCATCAACAAGTTCGACCGGCGTGGCGCACAGGATGCGCGGCGTGACGTTGCCAGGCAGGTAATGCGGAATCGCAGGGAATTCGACTGCGATTTGGATGACATGCCGGTGTTCGGCACCATTGCATCGAGGTTTAACGATGACGGCGTGACGGCGCTCTACCACGGGCTGCATCCGCTGCTTGCCGGCAAGGGGCTGAAGTCTTTTAAACGGCTGTTGCCCCGCACAGAGGGAAAGGAATCGACGCACAGAACCGCCATAGTACCGGCAGACCGGCAGCGATACCTGGCCGAGATTGCGGCGACGGTCCGGGAGTATCGGCGTGCTGCACTCGAGCAGGCCGGCCTGGCGCGGGAGTGCCAGCAGTTACGGGAAGCCGGGCGCATGCTCAGGGAATCCGGGAAGCCTTCGGATGCAGTGGAAGAACTGCTGGCGGAACGAGTCGGGCAGTTCGATTCGCGCGCGAAACGACTGCTCGAGCGATGGCCGGAAGTGAGGGATCGATATTCGGGACAGGAGTTTCACCTGGAAAGCCCGGGAACCATTGCCGGCGGTCGCCGGCAACCGCCCGTCGGCACGCCGCTGAGCCGGGAAACACTGTCCGGCAACCGCATACCAAGAGTTGCGCTGCCGAAATACGAAGACCAGGGGCAGTTGCTGAAATGGCTGTTGCTTGAAAACCTGCCGGGCCATTTTCCCTATACTGCCGGTGTCTTTCCGTTCAAACGCGAGGGAGAGGATCCGACCAGGATGTTCGCCGGAGAGGGCGATGCATTCAGAACCAACCGGCGGTTCAGGAAACTGTCGGCGCATACCGAGGCAAAGCGCCTTTCCACGGCTTTCGATTCCGTCACGCTTTATGGTTTCGATCCTGATGAGCGCCCGGATATCTACGGCAAGATCGGTAATGCCGGGGTTTCCATTGCGACCCAGGACGATATGAATGCGCTGTTTGAAGGCTTCGATCTGTGCGATCCGAAAATGTCGGTTTCAATGACCATCAACGGCCCGGCGCCGGCCGTGCTGGCGATGTTTTTCAACACCGCCATCGGCCAGCAGATAGACAGGTTTTGCATGGAGAGCCGCAGGCCGCCATCGGCAGCGGAAGTTGCCGACATCGAGGCCGGGACACTGCGAAAAGTTCGCGGTACGGTTCAGGCGGATATTCTCAAGGAAGACCAGGGGCAGAATACCTGTATTTTTTCCACCGAGTTCAGTCTGAAAGTGATGGGGGATATCCAGCAGTTTTTTATCGACAGGCACATACAGCATTTTTATTCGGTTTCAGTGTCCGGATACCATATTGCCGAAGCCGGGGCGAATCCCGTCACGCAACTGGCGTTTACGCTGGCGAACGGCTTTACCTACATCGAGGCCTACCTGGCCCGTGGAATGCATATCGACGAGTTTGCGCCCAATCTCTCATTCTTTTTTTCCAATGGGCTCGATCCCGAATATGCCGTGCTGGGCAGAGTGGCACGACGTATCTGGGCGAGCGCGTTGCGGTTCAGGTACGGCGCCAATGCCCACAGCCAGCGGCTGAAATACCATTGCCAGACTTCCGGGCGATCGCTGCATGCCCAAGAAATCGATTTCAATGACATTCGCACCACACTGCAGGCATTGATCGCTATTTACGACAACTGCAACAGCCTGCATACCAATTCCTGTGATGAAGCGATCACCACGCCGAGCGAGGCGTCGGTCAGAAGGGCCATGGCGATACAGATGATCATCAACAAGGAATGGGGACTGGCCATGAACGAGAACCCGAATCAGGGTTCGTTCATCATCGAGGAGCTGACCGACCTGGTGGAAGAGGCAGTGCTGCTGGAGTTCGAACGGATATCCGATCGCGGCGGCGTACTCGGCGCGATGGAGAGAGGCTACCAGCGGGGCAGGATTCAGGATGAATCGCTGGTCTACGAGCGCAGGAAGCACGACGGGAGTTTGCCGATCGTCGGCGTGAATACGTTTCTTGGGCCGGACAGCAAACCGGCGCAGGAACTGGAGCTGGCGCGTTCGACGGAAGAAGAAAAAGCCGGCCAGCTGGAACGCCTGCGTGCGTTCAGGGAACGCAATAAAGAGGCATCAGGGCCGGCGCTGAAGCGCCTGACTGAAGTAGTGCTCGATGACGGAAATGTGTTTGCCGAACTGATGCACACGGTTCGGGTGTGTTCACTGGGGCAGATTACGGCAGCGTTTTTCGAAGTAGGCGGGAAGTACCGCCGGACAATGTAGGATTGCGGCTTTGCGACAGATCGTGTCTGGAAAATCGTGCCAATGGTCCGGCATTGCGCGCCCGCTGTCCCCTTTGTCGGGATGGCTCCCTGCGGTCCGCTTTATTCCCTCCAAAGGGGACACCGACCACACAATGCCTGGTTGTGACAGAGAATTCCGGCGATCGGTTTATTCGGGCCCCGGGATTATTCGGGCACTGGGTTTATTCGGGCCTTGGGTTATCGAGGCCCGATGCCGACAGTCATGCGGCCGTCGGTTTTGGCAATTCGGCCTGATTTCATGACGAACGCGATATGGTGCATTACGGAGATGTCTTCCAGCGGGCTGGCACGCACGGCGATGATGTCGGCCAGTTTTCCGGCTTCGATGGTGCCGACTTCGTCCTCAATCCCGAACAGGGTCGCTGTGGAGACGGTCGCGGCGTAAAGCGCATCCATTTCCGTCATGCCGAATTCGACCATCATGTCGAATTCCTTGGCGTTGGTGCCGTGGGCGAAGGTTCCGGCATCGGTGCCGAATGCGATTTTGACGCCTGATGCGTAGGCGCGTTCGAAAGCTTTGCCTTCGTTGCGGATCCGGACGGATTCAGGGTCCTTGATTTTGAATATCGGGGGCGGAAGGCTGGCCGAGAGCGTCGGTACCAGCCAGGTGCCGGCTTTTTTCATCATTCTCAGGGCTTCGTCATCGGGCAAAAAGCCGTGCTCGATCGAATCGACGCCGGCCCGAACCGCATCCTTGATCGCCTCGGCCGTATAGGCATGGGTCGTGGCTTTCATGCCCAGCATGTGGGCCGTTGCAACGATAGCGACAATTTCATCGGAATACAGTTGCCGGGTCAGATCGGTGTTCGAGCCAAAACCGCCGGTAGAGGTAAACTTGATCAGGTCCGCTCCCACCTTGAACTGGTAACGAACCGCGCGCCGGCATTCATAGGGGCCGTCGCAGACACCGTTGGCCAGTCGTTGGGTCAGGTTTCCGGTGTCCTCTATCGCGGAGCTGTCGCCATGTCCTCCGGTGACTGCAAGGGCGGAACCCGAAGCGAGTATTCTCGGGCCAATGATGCGCCCGGCATTGATTGCGTTTCTTACCGCGAATACCGATTGATCGTCAGAGCCTACATCGCGAACCGTCGTGAAACCGGCAGCAAGCGTGACGCGGGAATATTCGACGACATTTACCGCTGCCTTGGCCGGGTTCGTTCCCTGCCAGTTGCCGCGCTGGGCGCGACTGCG
>JAJRXW010000308.1 GCA_024276095.1 Gammaproteobacteria bacterium | reverse complement strand
TCGCTGGTTGCTCCGAGACAGTCGGCAGAGAGATCAGCAACGCAGTGATTTGAGTCTTTGATAAAGAGGTTCTTTCCGACCAGGGAGGCAAACTTTGCAACGGTCGCTCAAAACAGCACAGCTCCTTTCTTTCCAGTGGCCTACCGGGAAGAATTGCTGACAAAAGTACAGGCGTTTCATTTTAAAGGCGGCCAGGGAGCCAAAACCGGCACCGGCGGCCACCTCCCGGGCAGCAAGAATATCGGCAAGATATCGCAGGTAAGAGGTATTGCCGAGGGTCTGCCGGCGGTATCTCCACCCACCTTCAGAGACCTTTCCTCCACTGCGGATTTCAGGCGTTTTGCGGATCGCGTTCGGGAAATCACCGGCGGCATTCCGGTCGGCTTCAAACTCAGCGCCAACCACATTGAAAAAGATATCCGGTTTGCTCTGGACGCGAGCGCTGATTACATCATCCTGGACGGCCGTGGCGGCGGTACCGGCGCAGCACCTGAAATGTTCAGGGATCACATCAGCGTGCCTACCATTCCGGCCCTGGCACGCGCGCGCCGCTGTCTCGACGATCAAGGTGCAAGCGGTCGCGTCACGCTCATCATTACCGGTGGTTTACGCGTTCCGATCGACTTCGTCAAGGCCCTGGCATTGGGCGCCGACGGCATCGCGATTTCCAACAGCGCCATGCAGGCCATCGGTTGTATCGCAGCGAGAATGTGCAACACGAACAATTGTCCAACGGGTATCGCCACCCAGAAAACCGAACTGCGCCGGAGACTGGACCTAGAAAAATCATCTGCCTGGCTGCATAATTTTCTGGATGCGTCGGTAGAACTGATGCAGGTAATGGCCCGGGCCTGCGGTCACGATGCTCTCGATAAATTCAACAGCGACGACCTGGCAACGTGGCATCGGGAAATGGCTTTGCTGTCGGGTATTGCATACTCCGGCCTGGAGAAGCCGTCCCGATAACCGCAAACCGGGCGCTTCACCGCGCGATGCAACCGGTCCGGCCGGTATTGGTTTGCCATAATTTTCATGTAAGATTGGCGCCTTGTTACATCCTGATTGTCTATAAACAGTGGGTTTCCGGACAACCGAACTCCTGCAGGGAGGGGATCCACAACGGGTTTAGTGAGTATCACCAATGGCGAAATATTACGTTTTTCTGTTCCTGGTTATGGCAGCGGTGCTCTACTATATTTATATCGAAGATCCCTGTAACAGAACATTAAGACTGGATTTCTCCAGCAAGTATCCGGACTATGCGATCCTGGATTCCGGCGCCGGCGAGGTATCGACAGGCAACGTACGCTGCCATATTACCTACCGTAAACCTGACAGCGACCAGGTTTACGAAGATGTCTGGCTGTACAAGGACATCGGCGACGGCTGGGTTTTTTCCAAAATCGTGAGCAGCAGCATGAGTACGCAGCAGCGCTGATACGAAATGCTCTCATTGCCGCGACTGCACTGAATCCTGTGCGGCATGCCGCTAGTGTCGAATGCCCACGCCCCGATTCATCAGGACCAGGCAAACGCTGAACAGGCTGACGGAAAATACGATAATGATCGCGTAGGCCAACCATATATTGATATCGGAAATACCCAGCATGCCATACCGAAAGGCATTCACCATATAGAGAATCGGGTTCATCATGGATGCGCGCTGGGCGAGATCCGGAAGCAGCGAGATCGAGTAGAATACGCCGCCCAGGTAAGTCAGCGGCGCCAGTACAAACGACGGAATAATCGCTATATCGTCAAACTTTTTTGCCAGCATCGCATTCAGCAGCCCGGCCAGAGAAAAAACGAAAGAGGTCAGCACAACGATACTGATCGTGACAGAAATGCTGCTGATTCTCAGATGGGTAAAAAACATCGCTACAATTGTCACCACGCCGCCCACCAGCAAACCGCGAACGACGCCGCCGGCAACATAGCCAAGAACAATATAGAAATTCGGCAGCGGCGCTACCAGCATCTCTTCCAGGTGGCGGTTATACTTCGCCGAAAAAAAAGAAGAGACCACGTTGCCGTAGGAATTGGTGATCACGGACATCATGATCAACCCGGGAGCAATGTAGTGCATGTATTCGAACCCGCCCATCTGCCCTACGCGCTTGCCGATGATGCTGCCGAATATCACGAAATACAGGGTCATCGTGATCGCCGGCGGAATCATGGTCTGCACCCAGATGCGTATCACGCGACTGTATTCCTTGCGCACGATGGTCCTGAATCCGATGATCTGGGTTCTTACTATCATGCGATTGCCCCGGGTGATTTGATTTCGGGCGATTTGATTCCGGGCGACCTGATTTCAGACTCGTGATTATTCTTGCGCTCGGTCAGACGAAAGAATAATTCCTCCAGCCGGTTCGCCTTGTTGCGCATGCTGATCACTTCCAGACCGGCTGCGGACAACTCGGCAAACAGGCCATTGAGACTCTGGTCCCTGGTGATCTGGGCTTCCAGTTCATGCGGCGCAGAGAGTCTTACCTGGTAGGCGCCGAGATCCGGCACGCGGTCGACCGGCTCCCTGAGATTCAGCATGAAGATCTCCTCCTTCAGTTTTCGCAGAATCTGATCCATGGCGTCGTACTCGATGATTTTTCCCTCATCGACAATCGCGACATGCCGGCAAAGACTTTCGGCCTCCTCCAGGTAATGCGTTGTAAGGATAATGGTCGTGCCGGCCCGGTTGATTTCCCGGAGAAAGCGCCACATGGAGCGGCGAATCTCAATATCCACGCCCGCGGTGGGCTCATCGAGAATCAGCAGCCGGGGTGAATGCACCAACGCCCGGGCTATCATGAGGCGGCGCTTCATGCCGCCCGACAGATTGCGTGCAATATCCTGCCTGCGATCCCACAGCTGCATCTGTTTCAGGCATTCCTCCGCCCTGATCAGCGCCTTGCGCTTTGGAATACCGTAGAAGCCCGCCTGGTTCACAACAATATTGACCAGCTTGTCGAACATGTTGAGATTGATTTCCTGCGGAACGACACCGATGCAGGCCTTGGCCGCCATCAGTTCGGTATCGATGTCGTGACCGAAAACCTTTACCTCGCCTTCGGTCTTGTTCACCAGGGAAGTGATGATGCCAATGGTGGTTGTCTTGCCCGCTCCGTTGGGCCCCAGCAGTGCGAAGAAGTCTCCTTCCTCGACATCGAAATTGACCCCCCGCAGCGCCTTGATACCGTTGGAGTAAACCTTGGTCAGATTCTTGATGGACAGCGCTTTCATGGGCCATGCATTGTGCATGGCCATCGCGCGCAAGCCAACCGTTCCCTGCTAGACGCCGCGTCTGTCCCTGGCATGGGCGCGCTGCCCGGCCAACGCAGGGCGGCGCTCGGCCAGACCCAGCGGAATCAGCTTCAACCGGCTCAGGTGCTGCATTTCCGGATCGGCACTGCATGCCGAGCGGATCAGTTCGGACCAGACGTGTGGCTGATCGCTCTGGTGAGCCCGCAACAGGTGAACAGAATGGGTCGCCTGATAGCGAATGTCACGAAACCTGACTGCGGCGAAATCCCGGATCCGCGGCGGCGTGGGGCCGATGCACAAAGAAGCAATACAGCGATCCTGCTTTGACAGCTGCCAAAGGTAGGTCATCAGCCCGGTCGCGAATACGGCAGCAATATCCAGCCAGGCCTTTTCCTCGGCAGACCGGCCGGGCCCGGACTCGGCGATGGTGCCGGGCAGTTGTTCGGGGGGCAGCGAGGAAAAGCAGGCCAGAAGACGGGGTGCGGCGGCGAGCGAGCGCAACTGATCTTCGTCCATACGACGCAGGGAATCGACAATCGGGGGTTCCAGCCCCAGAACCGACCGGGCATCACGGCACGGATAGCGGATGACCAGCCGCAGAAAATCCATATTGAGATCAGTGAGTTCGCTGAAAAACTGTAAATCCGGCTGTTTCTGGTGCATTTACCCTCTCCTCTGGGATTCCTAAACAGTTATACTATATATGGTCTGGAAGAACCATATTATGCAATTATTGCCCACTTTTAGGCTCCCGGGCCGTTTATTGCCAAAGACAGGGGAAAGGCACCATGCGAATCACTGACAACCGCTACGCTGGCGAACTGAGCAAATTCGATCTCGCCATGCGCATGATCCAGCACGAGGCCCGGACGGGCACCATCAAGGCCTGCACCGGGTTTTCAGAGGACCGGGTGCGGAAAATCTACTCAACCTATTTCAAGGGGGAAAACGGGTTGAAAGTACGCAGAAAACGGGGCAAATCGCCCTCGCAGATCACCCGCTTCGTGAGCTCCGCACGCCGACAGACCGAGGCCACCGTGCTGGCTTGCCTGTTCCTGTACTTCGACCTGGTCACACTCAACCAAAGGGGCCGGGTGATGCGAAACGAATCCATCGACATGACCACGATGGGCCAGCGCTTGTGTCGCGCCTATGAAAACTACCTGCTTATCCAGCCCGACCCACGGTTGTCTTTCGAATGGGCCTGGAACCTGTATCATTGCCTGGCGCATAACCACGAGCTGTACCTCGCATGGTGCGACGACTGCGGCAGCCCTTACGTCCAGGACACCTACGCGCTGGACTATCGGCGCTGCCCGTTTTGCGAACTGGCGGACCAGCAGGCCGCTGGGCAAAAAGCCTAGCATTCTGGCGGACTCGGGACGCCGGCCCCGGATCTGGGCGGCTGCGTCCCCGAACCCGATGCAGCTCTGCTGGCCTATGCACGGGCAATGGTCATCTGGCAGCGAACCCACCGGCACTGCGGAAAATGCGGGTCCCCCAACCAGGCACTGGAAGGCGGCTTCGTCATGCAATGCACTCGGCCCGAATGTGGACAGCGCGGTTTTCCGCGCCTCGATCCCGCCATCATCGTACTGGTCCACCGGGGTGACAAATGCCTGCTGGGCCGGCAGGGCAGCTGGTCGGAAGGACGCTTTTCAACCATCGCCGGTTTTGTCGAACCGGGTGAAAGCCTCGAAGATGCCGTACGGCGCGAAGTCCGCGAAGAAACGAATGTACGAATCGGTGCCTGTACCTATCTCGCCTCCCAGCCCTGGCCCTTCCCGGCTGCGCTGATGATCGGTTTTGATGCCGAGGCGGAATCCGAACGGATCGTACTGAACGACGGCGAACTGGAAGAAGCGAGATGGCTGACGCGCGAGCAGATCGCCGCCGGCGAAGTGATGGTCTCTCCGCGGCTGTCGATCGCCTACCGGCTCATCGAAGCGTGGTTCGACGCCGGAAGCGGACCGCGCCTGGCCGGCCTCGGAGTGGATTCGGCCCTGACCCCGGGCGGCTGGATCCGGTCGCCCGAGAAATCCTAGGCGTCGAAACGCGCGGACAAAAATCCGCGAATATCCGCCAGCTCCCGGGGAATCACCGAATGCTCCATCGGATAGCTTTTCCACTCAACGGGATAACCGGTTTTCGTCAGCCAGTCCCGTGACTGTTCGCCCAGAGTAAACGGCAGTACGTTATCGAACTGGCCGTGCGCCATGAAAATCGGAATGTGGCGATTCGCCTCACTGGCTTCGGTATCCACCTGCGCCTTGGCCGGCAGATAGGTCGACAGCGCGATCACGCCGCCCAGTGCCTGCGGATACCTGAGCGCCGAAAAAAGCGCCACGGCCCCGCCCTGCGAAAACCCTGCCAGCAGGATTCGGTGCGCCGGCACACCCCGGTCTATCTCCTGGCCGACCAACCGGTCGATGGCCGCCGCGCTCTCGCGAACCCCGGCTTCGTCAACCCGTGACTCCATATCAATACCATGCACATCGAACCAGGCAGGCATCACCATGCCGCCGTTGATGGTCACGGGCCGCAAAGGTGCGTTGGGAAAAATAAAGCGCAGCGGGCGATCCGGTCCCAGCGACAGTGCGGGAACGGCCGGCACGAAATCGTTCGCATCGGCGCCCAGACCATGCATCCAGATAATGCTGAGCTGCGGATCGGCTCCTGTTTCTTTTTCCACAACCGTCAACGCGTTTGCCGTTTGATCCTGCACCGATGGGTCCCTCGCGGTAAAAGGCGGGCATATTAGCAGACTTGACAATCGGCGCAGCACTGATAGTATGCGCATATATTGATAGATATGCGCATACTATGCCAACAGCCACAGAATCGACCCGGCAACGCAGGGAGGCCATCCTGGAAATTATCCAGGCCCAGGCCGTTTCGCGTCAGTCAGAGCTGGTCAAGCTGCTGGCACAGCGCGGTATTGCGGCGACCCAATCGAGCATCAGCCGCGACCTGCATCAGCTGGGCATCACCAAGCTGGAAAACGGTTACCGGCAAGCCCTGCCGGATACCGCTCATCACGACGGGGAGAACGATATTCCGGGGGGCTTTTCATCCGACTATTTTGTCCGGGGTATCGAAACCGCGGGCGTAAACCTGACCGTGATCAAAACCGCCGTCGGCGCAGCGCAGCGCGTCGCGGTATTTCTCGACCGTTCGAGCTGGCCTGAAATCGTTGGCACCCTGTCGGGTGACGATACGATTTTTGTCGCCACCCGGAACGGATCGGACCAGCGCGCCCTGGTGGCAAAACTGCAGATACATTTTTCCGACTGACCCGTGCGCAGCCATTCAACAGGATGAACATGAAAACGCAAAACACCCATAAGGCCGATACGCCGATTATTCTCGCCTTCTCCGGCGGGCTGGATACCTCTTTTTGTGTCCCCTGGCTGCAGGAAACCTATCGGCGCCCCGTTATTACCGTCACCGTCAACACCGGCGGCATCGATGCCCCGGCCGCCGCTGCACTGAAAGAAAAAGCACTCGCGCTCGGTGCTGTCGAACACGTCATGGTCGAAGCCCGGCCGCGGTTTTTTCAGCAGGTCATCCGGTACCTGATCGCCGGCAATGTTCGCCGCGGACAACTCTATCCGCTTTGCGTGGGCGCCGAGCGCGGCGTCCAGGCGGCATTGCTGGCGGAAGTAGCAGCGCAGAAAAACAGCAAGCTGGTGGCCCACTGCTGTACCGCCGCCGGCAATGACCAGGTCCGGTTCGAAATAGCGCTGCGTACCATCGACCCTGAACTGGAAGTACTAGCGCCCGTCAGGGACCAGGCCTTCGTTCGCGAAGCGCAACTCGAATACCTGGAAAGCCACCGGCTGCCGCTGCCGGCACAGGGGTCCGATTACTCGATCAACCGGGGCCTGTGGGGCGTCACCATCGGCGGCAGGGAAACGCTCGATTCGCTGGGCACCATCCCGGAGAACGCCTGGGTGGTTTCTGCCGGTGCGATGGACACGCCGCGGGCACCCGAACAGCACAGCATCGGCTTTGAGCAGGGCATCCCCTGCTCGCTGGATGGCAAGCCCATGGAGCCGGTAGCGCTGATCGAAGCACTGGAGCAACTGGCCGGCGCCTACGGCATCGGGCGGGGCATTCATCTCGGCGATACGGTGCTGGGCACCAAGGGCAGGGTGGCTTTTGAAGCGCCGGCGGCCGAGGTGCTGCTGACCGCGCACCGTGAACTCGAGAAACTGGTGCTCAGCGCCCAGCAGTCGCGCATCAAGGACCTGGTGTCGGGTTTTTACGGTGACCTGGTCCACGAAGGCAAGCAACTCGATCCGGTATGCCGCGATATCGAACAACTGCTGGAATCGTCGCAAACGCTGGTCACCGGCGAGGTGAAGCTGTCGCTGCGGCCCGGCAGCCTGTTCGTCGAAGGCGTCAGCTCCCCGCACTCCTTGATGGCTGCAACGAAGGGTGTCTACGGAGAGGCCGCCGGCGAATGGTCGGCACAGGATGCATTGGGCTACTCACGCATTCTTTCCCTGCCCGGGATTTTTCAGAGCCGCGCCAAGGCCGGCCAGGACGGAGGTTCGTTGACGTGAAGACCGTTGTCACCGACAAGATCTCTTCCGTCGCCCAGCATCTGTCGCTGAAACGGGAACTGCGCGTGACTGCCGATATTCCCTGTGAAGAAGGCGTTCTGATTGCGGCCGAGGTACAGAACAACAAGGCGACCTACAACAACATCGAGCTGACCAGCGGGCGCATGGCCCAGGTCAAGCGCGGCGATATCGTGGTCGGCGCACTGGGGCAGCGCAAGGCCCTGTTCGGTTACTCCGGCCACCTGCCGGAGAAGCTGGCGCCCGGCGACATGGTGCAGATTCTGAATATCGGCGGGGTCATGGGTATCTGCGATTCGGTGAATACCAACTTCGGCCAGCCGTTCGATGCCCGGGTTCTGGGTGCTGTGCTCGAGTTCCCGTTCCTGGGCGAGCGCATCGGCGTGCCGGCCCGGGTCGGGTCGGAAAAACTGCTTCCCGACGCACCACTGAACACCCGGGGCATACCGGTCGTCGCACTGGCCGGCACCTGCATGGACTCCGGAAAAACAGCGGCCGCCTGCGCGATCGTCAGCCGGCTGCGGCATCACGGTTTTACGGTCGATGCCTTCAAGGCCACCGGCGTATCGCTGCGCCGGGATATCCTCGCCATGCAGGATGCCGGGGCGCGCAACACACAGATTTTTACGGATTTCGGCGTGGTCGCCACCACACCGGAGAACGGCCCGCCCGTCACGCGCATGATGCTCAACCGGCTGGCCGAGCAAAAACCCGATGTCATCGTATTCGAACTGGGGGACGGACTGCTCGGCGCCTACGGCGTCGAGGCGATACTGAAAGACCCGGAGATCAAAGCGGTCCTGAGCTGTGTAGTGCTGTGCGCAAACGATCCGGTGGCCGCATGGGGCGGAGTGAAAATGCTTCGCGATGACTATACGATCGAACCCGGCGTGGTCACCGGCCCGGCAACGGACAACAGTATCGGCAAGGAAATCATCGTCGATCAGCTCGACGTGCCGGCCGTGAACGCCGTGACCCACGGGGCAGAGCTGGGCGATACCGTAGCAACGGCCCTCGGTTTGGAAATCTCATGACCAATACGATACCCACCATTGTTCTGGGCGGAACCGGGTATGTCGCCGGTGAGTTGCTGCGGCTGCTGTCACAGCACCCGCATCTTTCGGTAGCGGGCGTATTGTCGGACAGCCGGGCAGGCACACCGATACGCGATGCGTTCCCGAACCTGCAGCACAGTTTCGCCGGGGACTGTTTTGGCTCGCGGGAAGAAATTATCCGGCTCGTTGACGGCCCTTCGCTGGCGGTATTTTCGGCTGCGCCACACGGCGCCAGCGCCGGCCTGATTGCCGCGCTGCTGGCCGCTGCTGCCGACACCGGGACCAGCATCACGGTCGTCGATGTATCGGCGGACTTCCGCTATGACGACGCAGAACAATACGCCAGCGTGTACGGGCAGGCGCATGGTGCCCCGGAGTTGCTGGACCGGTTCGCCTGCGCACTTCCGGAACATCTCGCTGAAACGCCCCGGACACACATCGGCCACCCGGGCTGTTTTGCCACGGCCCTGCTGCTGGGCATCGTGCCCTTGCTGAAACTCGGCCTGGTCACACCATCGCTGTATGCCACCGGCATCACCGGCAGTTCGGGTTCCGGGCGCTCACCGGGCGCGACTACCCACCATCCGGAACGCCATTCGAATCTCTTTGCCTACAAGGCACTGAACCATCGTCACAGCCCGGAAGTCGTCAATATCTGTGGCGCCATGACCGGCACACGGCCGGCGCTTAATTTTGTACCGCATTCCGGCCCTTTCGCCCGTGGCATACAGATGACGATCCAGGGCACCCTGCAAGACGGGATCGCCGCAGACCAGGTGCTGGACGGGTTCAGGCAATTCTACGCAAACGCGGAATTCGTTACGATCCGCGATCAGCCACCGCGTATCAAGGATGTGGTCGGCAGCAACTACTGCCATCTGGCGGCCGTCGTCGAGAACGACAGCGTGGCAGTGATGCTGGTGATCGACAACCTGGTCAAAGGCGCCGCCGGCGGCGCCATTCAAT
>JAJRXW010000307.1 GCA_024276095.1 Gammaproteobacteria bacterium | reverse complement strand
CCTGGTCATCGGCGACCGCGAGACCGATCTCGAATTTGCCGCCAATATCGGTGTGGCGGGCTTTCGCATCGATGCCCAGGACGCCGATGGCTGGACAGAACTCGTTCATCACATTCTGGATGCCCCCCGTACCGCGAGCGTGTGCCGGGACACCCGCGAAACACAGATAAGGATCACGCTGAACCTGGACCAGGAAACCCCCGTTGAAATATCTACCGGCATCGGCTTTTTCGACCATATGCTCGAACAGATCGCAAAACACGGCGGCTTCTCTTTATGCATTGCCGCAACAGGCGACCTGCATGTCGATCCCCATCACACGGTTGAAGATACGGCGCTGGCACTTGGCGAAGCCATACGCCGGGCACTGGGTGACAAAACGGGCATCGGACGCTATGGCTTCATGCTGCCCATGGATGAAGCCCGTGCCCAGGTCACCGTTGACCTGTCCGGCCGGCCGTATTTCGTATTTGACGGGATATTTCCGAGTACGAGTGTCGGTGAACTGCCCACTGAACTGGTATCGCATTTTTTCCGCTCCCTGTCGGATTCAATGGGAGCGGCCCTGCACCTGACGGTGCTTGGCGAAAGCACCCATCACATGGTCGAAGCCTGTTTCAAGGTGACCGGACGCGCGCTGCGGCAGGCATTTGTCCGGGAAGGTACCAGCCTGCCGAGCACCAAGGGCGTTCTCTAGGCATGGCACCCCGATGACAGGGCAGGTTGCACTCATCGACAGCGGCGGTGCGAATATCGCATCCTTGCAGTTTGCACTGGCAAGGCTCGGTCACGATGGCATCCTGACCCGGGACGCCGGGTTTATTACCGGAGCACGGCATGTCATTTTACCGGGCGTGGGTGCGGCTTCCACGGCAATGGAGCGGCTTGCAGATCGCGGGCTCGATACCGTTATCGCAGAGCTGACACAGCCGGTTCTGGCCATCTGTCTTGGCCTGCAGCTGCTGTTCGACAGCTCCGGCGAAAACGACACGCGCTGTCTGGGCATCATGGAGGGGCATGTGCGGGCACTTGAACCGTCTGCCGAGCGGCCAGTACCGCATATGGGCTGGAATCGGGTCAACCAGGTCAGGGAATCGAAACTCCTGCGGGGCATCCAAAATGGAGCCTACTTCTATTTCGTCCACAGTTATGCCGCAGACATCGGCGCATCGACGACGGCATCCGCCGACTATGGCCGCACCTTCAGCGCAATTGCCGAGCAGGGAAACTTCTTCGCGACCCAGTTTCACCCGGAGAAATCCGGCACGGCAGGCCAGCAATTGCTGAAAAATTTCCTGGCCACAGGATAACCGGCATGCAAATCATCCCTGCCATCGATCTTCTCGGCGGACGCTGCGTTCGTCTCTACAAGGGCGACTTTGAACAGGTGTCCAGCTATGACCATGATCCAGTTGAGCTTGCACAGCGTTACCGAAAAGCCGGACTTTCGTTATTGCACGTTGTCGATCTCGACGGCGCCCGAACCGGCAAACCCGACAACCTGGCCATAATCAGCGAACTGGCAGCCGGCTCCGGGATGCAGGTTCAGGCCGGTGGTGGCATCCGGAACCGCGAACGGCTGGAAACGCTCCTGCAATCCGGTATCGAAAGAGTCGTTATTGGATCGGTAGCGGTGACCGAACCGGCGCAAACTGCACAATGGCTGTCGGAACAGGGACCGGAGCGCATTGTATTCGCGTTTGACGTACAGATCTCCGCAGATGGCGAACCCGAGGCACTGACCCATGGCTGGACGCGCGGCAGCGGGCAGCACCTTTGGACCCTGCTGGACTTCTATCTCGAACGTGGCGCCCGGCATTTTCTGTGTACCGACATTGCCCGGGATGGCACGCTGTCCGGCGCGAATACCGCGCTTTACCGCGAATGTGTGCGCAGGTACCCCACTGCCCGGTTCCAGGCCTCGGGCGGTCTTGCATCGGCGAATGAACTCACCATACTCGGTAAAACCGGTGTTGCAGGGATCATTACCGGCAAGGCACTGCTGGATGGGCGGCTTTCTCTTGCGGAGGTGGAAAAATTCTTGCAAAACGCATAATCCCCTGCCTTGATGTCAAGAATGGCAAGGTAGTCAAAGGCGTCCGGTTCCGCAATCACCGGGTCATGGGCGATATCCTTGATCTGGCGCAGCGCTACCGCGATGAAGGCGCGGATGAACTGGTGTTTTACGATATCACCGCCAGTCCGGACGGCCGCTCGGTTGACCGGGCCTGGATTCATCGGGTAGCAAAGCTGCTGGACATCCCGTTTTGTGTCGCCGGCGGCATTCGCACACCGGAAGAAGCGGAAACCGTGCTGAACTTCGGCGCCGACAAGATCTCCATCAACACACCGGCCCTGACCCGGCCCGCGCTCATTGACGAACTCGCACAACGTTTTGGCTCCCAGTGCGTGGTGATCGGTATCGACAGTCTTGAGGTGGACCGGCAGTATCGCGTCTGTCAGTTCACCGGCGATCCTGACAGGATGCGGAACAGTGGTCGGGCGACAGCAGACTGGGTCCGCGAAGTCCAGTCACGCGGCGCCGGGGAAATCGTACTCAACTGCATGAACCAGGACGGCGTTCGAAATGGATACGATATCGCCCAGCTGACTGAAATACGTGCCATCTCGAAGATCCCGCTGATCGCATCGGGCGGCGCCGGAACCGAACAGCACTTTGTCGATGTATTCCGGCAGGCCAGGGTGGATGGCGCGCTCGCGGCAACCGTTTTCCACTCTGCAGCAATCGACATCGGGAACCTGAAACAGCACCTGCTTGCTCACTCCATTGAGGTACGGCCATGACCAGCGATACTGATATTCGAAATCCCGATTTTCTTTGGCAGCTTGAGCAAATCATTGCCGAGCGCAAACGCACCGCACCCGAAAACAGCTACACCGCATCGCTGTTTGCCCGGGGCGGCTCCCGGATTGCCCAGAAGCTCGGTGAAGAAGGTGTTGAACTGGCCATCGCCAGCGTTGAGAACGACCGGCAGAATATCGTCTCGGAATCGGCGGATCTTGTCTACCATCTCCTGGTGCTGCTGCAGCATCACGGGCTGACCATCGCAGACGTATCTGCGGAACTCGAACGCCGGCATGGCCAGGCATCCTGAGCAGCGCCGTTCGGCCTGAACGACAAACTTCAGGCCATGCCGTTATTCGATTCAGCCTGCGCTGCCCGTACGCATCGGCAGGCGCTCATCGGCCGACCACTCCATCAGACTGCCGTCATAGACCGCGACATTTTCGTGGCCCAGCAGTTTAAGCGCAAACGCGTCCACTGTTGCAGCGATCGCAGCACCGCAATAAGTGATCACTTTCGGTTCATCGAGCAGCGCACCGAGTTCGGCCGTGAGCGCGTCCGCATCTTTAAAAAGCGCTGTTTCGGACCGAAGCAACGACCGAAAGGGAATGTTTATGGCCCCGTCGATATGCCCCTTTCTCGGCCCGTACCCCGGGTCCGTACCGTTGTAAACGGATTCCGGCAAAGCATCGACCAGGCAACTGGAATGATCTGAAAGACCGGCAAGCACATCGTCCCGGCTGGCCAGCCCCCTGGAATAATCCGGCGCTGCGGTAAATTTCGCCCTGGCCGGAACGGTTATCTCGCTCGTCAGGGTCCGATTTTCAGCCTCCCATTTCTCGAGACCTCCTGCCAGTATCGAGCAACGCACCCCGAAGTGATGCATGGTCCACCACGCCCGGGTACACCACAGGGTGCCGGAGTCGACACCCTCCCTCGGCGTTCGTGCCACGACGATCACGTGGCTGTCATTACTGATGCCAAACTCCGCCATTGTCGCCTCGAACTGGCTCATCGATGGCCATGTCCACGGCAGCGGGGCATCCTTGTCGGACAATACGCCTCGGGCTGCGGCTACATTGAAAAACACTGAACGAGGAATATGCCCCCGGGCGAAGTATTGCTCTTCGGCATGATTTTCCAGTTTTTTTGTCAATGCGGCCGTCACATCGAGAATGCGCACAGCATCGTCGGCCAGATGCTCTGCGAGCCAACCGGTCTGTACCAGATAATCCGGATTAACGAAAATCGCCATGGGTATTCCCGGGTAATGCCACCGTTGCCTGATTGCCTGCCGCCTGTCCTTATATCACTCCTGAGCCGAAGATGAAAAGCCGGCTGAGCTGGCCGCCCCCTGCTCAGCCAGGGCTTGTTTTGCTGCGCGCAGCGCGTGTTAAGATGAAATGAAGAAGATATGGCGCAACACAGGAAGGGAGACGCACTGATGGCACGTGTAGAGTTGCTGGACCCGGAACAGGCCGAGGGACGGGCCAGGGAAGTCTTCGAGCGGGTCAGAGCCTATTACCACATGGTTCCCGGGCTGCAGAAAGCGCTTTGCTATTTGCCGGAAACGACCAATGCACTTTGGGATCTGAGCCTTGCGGTCGCCGGCGAAGGCAATATTCGCGAGGAGCTCAAACGGGTTTTCTTTGCCGTTACCGCTCATGAGGTCAAGTGTGATTACTGTGTCGCCGCCCACATGCTGGCGCTCCTCGGCAAGGAATGGTCGCAGGAAGAATGCGTCGAGGTGATCCTGGGAAAACCCTCGCCGCGGCTCAGTGACAAAGAGAATGCTGCCGTCGACTTTGCCCGGGCAGTCGCCCGGCATCCGCATGACATCAGCGACGAGCAGACCGATGCACTGCGCGGCATCGGCTGGACCGATTCAGAGATTGTCGAGATCGTTGCCTGTGTTGCGCTGATGCGCTTCACAACAACCGTGGCAAGCGCGCTTGATGTACCGCTTGAACAATCGATGGACGGCATCGGCATCAGTTGCGGCGTGCCGCTGGACCAGCGCAGCAGCTGAACCTGCCGGCAAGCCGATTACGGCTGCGCTGCAGCCATCTTTGCCAACCGTCCGCCAACTTCCACCCGCAGTGCTTCGACCGCCGAGCGCGGGCGTACCATAACCGTGAAATCCCTGATCTGGCCCGAGGCATCGAAACGGAGTAAATCCAGGCCCTCCAGATCACGATCGCCAATCCGGGCCCGAAATATCAAAGCGCGGGTATTCTCCTCAGACTCGAGTTGATCCGTATAGCGAAAATCCTGGAATACTTCCATGAGTACGGTGAACAACGCCCCGATTGCCGCGCGCCCTTCAACCGGCCTGAAACTGACCGGACTGTGCAGGACAGCATCTTCTGCGAAGGCTTCCAGCGCCTGATCGAGCCGGTGCGCTTCGACTGCGTCACGGAATGAATCTTTCCCCATACATACCTTCCCTCGCCGCACCGGAACAGGATGCGGTATTGATCAGGCTCTCGATCCGGCTGCTCAGGCCGACTCGGGCCTGGGACCGTATTCGTTATCGTCCTGACTCTCCTGCACCAGAAAAAAGATCAGCACAATGAGACCAATCACCGGAACGATGCCGATCAGCTGCCACCAGCCGGTTCGGCCTGTATCGTGCAGTCGTCGCGCTGCAATGCTGATATTGGGAATCAGGAAAACCAGTGAATAAACCACAGCCAGAAACAGCGTACCCAGCAAAACATCGATGACGGCCAGCACCGCGTAAATGATTGCGTAGAACAGTACGAACATCCAGTACTGCTTACGAGTAGCACGGCCCGTGAAATCCGCATATTTTTTTAGCGCGTCGGTGAGATAATCCATACTGCCTTTCCCCCGATGGTCAGTAATTACCAGAACAGGTAATGTCGCAGTTTACCGGTGCAGCGACCGCACCAAAAAAACGAAAGAAACTGCGCACCTGTCCGGCTGGTGCCCTGTCAGCCATCATTGCCGAACAGCTCCCCTGAAAAACGTGCCCGATTGGAATCATCCTTCACCTCGGACAATAACGCGCGCGCCTCTTCGTCACGCCCGGCAGCCACGTAAACGGCCATCACCCGGGACAGGGAGAGCTCCCGCAGATTCTGGTTGGTCAGCGACCGTGCCGTTGCCAAAACCGACTCGATCTCCTCGTCGAGACCGGTGGAATCGTCCGCTGTGACAGAATTTTTCAGGGCCGTACATCGTTGCACCAGCAGCGAAACAGTCTTGTTCTCCGGATCATCGGAAAAATCTGCAATACGTGACCGCCGCCGCCGATTGAGCCATATCGAGTAGGCGAACACCATAACGACCGGCAGCAGAAAACCAAGAACCACAAACAGAATTTTCATATTCTCATGTCACCCGGATTGAGTTGTACGTACAAGCTGATGCTTTCGGAAAGCGCCGTGATATTCATCGTTTGACGGTAGCAAAAATACGAAAATATTTCCTCTCGGTTGCCCGAATCAGATGGTAATTTCCGTGGCCGGCTCGCGCAGGTTGTAGCGGGAACTCATGACAAAGCCATAGGCGCCGGTATTTGCAATCGCCAGGACATCGCCCTCCTGGCAGGGCGGCAGCAGACGATCGCTGCCAAGCCTGTCGCCGGTTTCGCAGTTGGGCCCGACAATATTGACCACCTGTTCCGCAGCATCGCCCAACCTGCTGAGGTTCACGATTTCGTGATATGCGCCATACAGCGCCGGGCGGATCAGCGAGTTCATTCCCGTGCTGATACCTACATAATGCACTTCGCCCTTGCCTTTGAGTTGCGTAACCTCGGCCAGCAGCACACCGGCTTCGGCCACCAGGTAGCGCCCCGGCTCCAGCCACAGTTCGATATCAGGACTCCGGGAACGAATATCCCCAAGACTCTCTCCCAGCAGTGCCATATCGAGCGCGTGCTGTCCGGGTTTTTCCGGTACCCCAAGGCCACCGCCAAGATTCAGAATCCGGACCGCAGGAAAATCGGCAGCGACCGACAGCAGGGCCCGGGCCACCTCCTGCCAGTTGTCGGCCTTGAGTATGCCGCTGCCAATATGCGCATGCAGGCCGGCCACGCTCGCACCGCACCGTTCGACGAGTTCACGCGCCTCATCCAGTTCGAAAAGCGGCACACCGAACTTCGAATGTACCCCTGCTGTACGAACATGCTCATGATGGCCGCGCCCCTGCCCTGTATCGAGCCGCAACATGAGCTCCTGACCGGAAAATACCTCCCCCCAGTGCCGCAGCGGATGGAGGTTGTCCAGCGTAATACGCACCCCCTGCGCTACGGCGAACTCATACTCGTGGCGTGGTGCGAAATTTGGTGTAAACAAAATCCGTTGCCGGTCAATGCCCGGGAATAATTCGAAAATGCGCCGGAGTTCTCCGGGAGACACACATTCGAAATTCAGGCCGGCTTTGAATATGGTGCGGAGAATGTCCGGATGGCTGTTGGCCTTGACCGCATAAAACACCTGGTCAACCGTTTTCAGTGAAGACAGGCGTGCTGCCGCCTGCGCAACCGAATCGAGATCGTAGACATACGCGGACGATTCGGTCCTGGCAATTTCCAGAAGCCGATCCCGCTTTTTCGCCCACCAGGGTACCGGAATCTCGCGTTCTGCCGTTTCGTCCTGCTGAAGTTCCTCCCAGGTTGCACCGAATACCGGATCCTTGACAGAAGCCTGTACCAGCGTGGAATGCAGTTTCTGGATCAGCCGATGGGCCTGGCCTTCCTCCACGACAAAACTCAGATTGAGATCGGTGGCGGACAGGGACACGAGATGAATCTGATGCTCTTCGAAGACCTCCAGTGCCGGACCGATTTCATGCAATATGGCCCGGATTTTCCGGCCAACGAGACTGACGACCTCGGCATTTTCGATCACGTGGACCCGGCAGATCGCTTCAAGACTGCTGCGCAGCCGCGCCAGCACATCTGCATCGACCGCCTGCACGCCCGTATCGAGCGTCACCGTCACGTTTCTTTCCGAGGTCGAGACCAGGTCTATCGACAGGCCATGCTGACGAAAACAGGAGAACGCATCGGCAAGAAAACCGACTTCACGCCACATGCCTCCGGTTTCCATTGAAATCAGCGTGATACCGCTGCGCCCTGCGATTGCCTTGACGCGCGGCGCATCACTGCCGGAGTCGCCGGTGATCAGCGTCCCCGGCAACTCGGGCTGGGTGGTGCAGCGCACGCGCAACGGAATCCCGAAACGGCGCACTGGACTGATCGATGCAGGATGAAGTACCGAGCCACCGGTCGATGCGATTTCCTGGGCCTCCTCGTAACTGACGCGCTGGAGCAGTCGAGCACCGGGTACCGACCTGGGATTGGCGCTGAATATTCCGGGAACATCGGTCCAGATTTCCAGGCCAGCCGCCTGAAGTTTCGCTGCAAAATACGCAGCCGAGGTATCCGAGCCGCCCCGGCCAAGAAGAACGCTTTCGCCTTTCGGGTTCCGGGCGATAAAACCCTGGGTCAGTATGACGCCCGGCTCAGCGGCAAAACGCGACTGCAGGGTAGGATCCGCCTCGAAATCGCACCGTGCAGCAAGATAGCGGCTGCGTTCCCCGTCATGGGCTGCAGGAATACTGCACAAGACATCACGGGCATCCACACTGGTCACGGTCAGCTGCTGAGACCGGAGCCAGGCCGCACCCAGCCGGGTAGCCATGAGTTCACCGAGCGCCAGCACTTTGACCTGAACCCGGGAGCTCACTTCGCGCACCAGCCGGATACCTGCCATCAGCTGAGTCAGCTCCTCGATATGCCGGGCCAGCAGCTCCTTGCCATCCAGCTCCAGGGCATCGGCCAGCTCATAGTAGAGCGAAAAAATCCCCGCCAAAGCCGGCTCGTGCTCACCACCGACGGCAAGATCCAGTGCTGCCTCAAGACGGTTGGAAACATCTGCCAACGCCGAATGGACCACCACCACCCGGTAGCCCGCCGCGATCCGCTCGCGAATCAGGTCCCGGATGATCTGCCATTTTTCAGCACTGGCAATGCTGGTACCGCCAAATTTCAGAACCAGCCAGCCACCGTCGGCCGGGGCGTTTTCGGCACGCGGAAAAGTCTGTTCGTCCAGAGTCTCCATGAACGACTTCACTCCGCCGGTGAAGTCTTGATGGTCACCGCACCCCTGGACGCAGAACCGACCAGGCGGGCATATTTCTGCAAAACGCCCGGTGGTGGAGGCTCGCCCGGGCCTGTCCGGTTCTTCAGGCGCTGCTCCAGTGCCTCGGCGGAAATATCGAGATCGAGGACCCGTGATTCAGCGTCGATGGTGATGGTGTCCCCGTCCTCGATCACGCCGATCGGACCGCCTGCGGCAGCCTCCGGGGTGACGTGCCCGACGACGAAGCCATGACTGCCGCCGGAGAACCGCCCGTCGGTAATCAGGGCGACAGAGTCACCCAGCCCCTTGCCCATGATGGCGCTGGTCGGACTGAGCATTTCGCGCATCCCGGGACCGCCCACCGGTCCTTCGCCGCGAATCACCACAACATTTCCGGCCACCACCGCGCCATCGA
Source organism: Gammaproteobacteria bacterium (assembly GCA_024276095.1). Lineage (GTDB taxonomy): Bacteria > Pseudomonadota > Gammaproteobacteria > Steroidobacterales > JAJRUG01. The sequence goes on along the minus strand of JAJRXW010000307.1, from coordinate 7,332 downwards.
GAATTGCCTGCAGCGCCTCCTCCTCCGATCCGAATACCCGGGCGGAACCGGTGAAGCTGGTGCCCTCTTTTCCGGTGATCTTGGCAACTGCACCCTCGGGCGCCAGGTTACCGTAGAGGATCACCAGATGGCTGTCTTTTTTGATCGGCCTGTCGAAACCGCGCACGATCTTCTGTCCATCGGGATAAGGTGCGGTATCCGCCAGGTTCTCGGCCATGGTCCTGCCTGTCACCGTCATGCATCCGCCATGCAACAGCCCCTGGTCCAGAAGCATTTTCATCAGCGGCATCACACCACCGATTTCCACCAGCTCGGACATTGCGTAGTGGCCGCTTGGCCGCAGGTCCGCCAGTACGGGAACCCGTGCCCCGATGCGCGTAAAGTCATCCAGCTCCAGCGGTACCCGGGCCTCATAAGCCATTGCCAGCAGGTGCAACACCGCATTGGTCGACCCCCCCAGGGCGATCACGACGGTGATTGCATTTTCGAATGCCTCGCGACTGAGGATGTCGGAAGGCTTGATATCCCGTCTGAGCAGTTCGACCACCGCTTCCCCGGCGCGCCGGCAGTCGGCCATTTTCGCATCGGAAACGGCATCCTGGCCGGAACTGTTGGGCAGACTCAGGCCCAGCGCTTCGATCGCACAGGCCATGGTATTCGCCGTGTACATCCCGCCACAGGAACCGGGACCGGGAATTGCCGTCTGCTCGACCTCGAGCAGTTCCGCCTCGGAGACCCTGCCACTCGACGCACCGCCGACCGCTTCGAACACGGATACGATATCGCGGCGTTTTGCGCCCGGCCGAATGGTTCCGCCATAAACGAAAACCGACGGGCGGTTCATCCGTGCCATGGCCATCACGCAACCCGGCATATTCTTGTCGCAACCGCCTACCGTAACGAATCCATCGAACCCTTCTGCCCCGACCACCGTTTCGATCGAGTCCGCAATCACCTCGCGCGATACCAGGGAATAGCGCATCCCCGGTGTTCCCATGGAGATCCCGTCAGATACGGTAATGGTATTGAAGATCACCGCCTTGCCACCCGCCGAATTGGCACCGGCGGCGGCTTCATCGGCGAGCGTGTTGATATGCATATTGCAGGGGGTCACCATGCTCCAGGTTGACGCGATCCCGATCTGACTTCTGGAAAAATCCTCTTCGGTAAAACCTACCGCACGAAGCATCGCCCGACTGGGCGCCTGCTCGACACCGTCTACCACGATACTTGAGTAGGTTCGGCCGGGGGGGGTATTTTTGTTCTCTTTGTCAGTCATGCTCGGTTTCCTGCGGTATTCACTGTAGTCAGATGCTCAAACCTGCTAGTTTAGCATCGGTATTGCCGTTTACGGGCGATACGAAGAATGAATTCGATCAGAATCGAACTGTGGCAGGCATCAGAATAACTTTCCGGGGTTCATGATCCCCTCCGGGTCCAGCGCAAGCTTGATTGTCTTCATCAGCTCGAGTTCGACATGCTGTCCCAGGCGTTTCAACTCATCAATCTTCAGCAGCCCGATGCCGTGCTCTGCGCTGAAGCTGCCGCCAAGGTCCACCGCAATACCATGCACTTCCCGGTTGACCGCACCCCACTGCTCCAGAAAAACTTCAGCTGACATGTCCTGCGGCTGGCTGATATTGAAATGAATATTTCCGTCTCCCAGGTGACCGAATGCGACCACCCTGCACCCCGGGATACGCCCGGTTATCCACGCGCTGGCCCGTTCAATGAATACTCCGATCTTTGATACAGGTACCGAAATATCGTGCTTGATGCTGGCCCCGATCTGCTGTTGCGCCTCGGAAACGAGATGTCTGAGCTGCCACAGCCTGTTTCGCTGTGTTTCGCTGTGTGCGATGACGGCATTTTGAATGACGCCCGCCTCAATATACTGCTGCATGAACGACTCGAGCGCGGTATGGGTTGCCTCGTGATCATGCGCGGAAGCCAGCTCCAGGAGCACATACCAGTGATAGGGCTCGTCCAGTGGATCGCGCGTATTACCCTGGCCGGCAATGGCAAGTTCCAGCGCGAGCCTCGACAACAGCTCAAAGGCAACCAGTTCGTCCCCCAGCCGGGACCGGGCCAGATCGTAAAGCGCGATGGCGGCTTCAGGATCGCGCAGCGCAATCAACGCCGTGGCCACACCCCGGGGTAACGGGAATAACTTGCAGGTAGCCGCTGTAATAAACCCCAGGGTGCCCTCAGCACCGATGAACAGTTGCTTCAGATCGTAACCTGTGTTGTTTTTACGCAGGCCACGCAATGCCTCGAGCACCCGGCCATCCGGCAGGACAACCTCCAGCCCCAGCACCAGGTCACGTGCATTGCCGAACCGAAGTACATTGGTACCGCCGGCATTGCTGGCCAGGTTACCGCCGAGCTGGCAGCTGCCTTCCGCAGCCAGGCTTAATGGAAACAAGCGGTCTGCCTCTGTGGCACGCTCCTGCAGCGTTTTGAGAATGCAGCCGGCCTCTGCGGTGATCGTGTAGTTCCCCGCGTCGAGTTCCCGTATCCTGTTCAGGCGCCGGGCATTCAAAAGTATCTGCGGTGCGGCGGAAGTGGACTGGACGACAGCGCCGCCCACCAGCCCGGTATTTCCGCCCTGCGGTACCACACCGATCCCGCGCCGGTGACATAATCCAATCACCGCTGCTGCTTCGCCGGTCGTGGCCGGCATCACCATCAATGACGTTTCACCGCGGAACAGCCCCCGGCGTTCCAGGAGATGCGGCTCCAGCACGTCCTCGTCCACAGCTATGCCGGCCGGTCCTACAATGGACTGGAATTCGTCGACTGTCCCGACGTCAAAGTCTGACGTCATTTCGGTTTACCCATTATTGTTTTCACTACCGGATGCAAGTCCGCCCTGGTGTGGTACATTATCCCGTTGACGCCCGAATCATATTGCCACTATGGTAAGTCGGCCAGACTCAGGGATCAAAGACAACAGGTAGACCGTGAACGATTTGAAGGAACAAACGTTTGGCGGCGGCATCCATTTTCTGGAATCCGTATCGAGCAGAAGTATTGTCAGCAGCGGCGATCACTTCGACCTGCCGCAGCGAAGTAACCTGGTCGACCTCGACCGGCACCTCCATGCACAATGGAATCTCGGCAAGAATATCGTTCTTGGCTGGTGCGGCCATGATGACGGTGTACTTCTGCTGGTTGTCCCGCACTATGCCATGGCCGATTATGCCAACGCTTCGCGACCGGAATCCCGGCACAAAGACGCGATTCCAACGGAGTCGCAGGAATTCATAAGGCGATTGCTTTCAGGATCGCGCGCCTTCAGTCACCGGCAGATCCATAATGCCGCCCAGTTGCTGGGCAGCGAGCCGGTTCCCATACGCCTGCGACAGCCATTGGCCAATACCTACACCGAATCCGCCGTGATCGATCGCCTGGTCAAGCGGTACAGCATCAACTATGTATCGGGGCGCGCGGTGGCACTGTTCGATATCGTCGGTTTCAGCCTGCTCGGACCATTCGAGCAGATGACCCAACTCAACAGCCTGTCCTACTCGCTCAACTCCGCCCACAGCAAAATGGTCGGCAGCCGGATGAACATCAATTTTGCCCGGTCCAGCACCGGAGACGGATTCTATATCTGGAACCGGGACCATGGCCTTGAAGCCAATACCAATCTCTATCACTTCATGCACCTGGTGCTGGCGGACAACGCGATTGCCCGGTGCAAGGCGGAACAGACCAAGGCACACGGCAATACGGTGCCCTTGCTCAGAGTATGCTTTCATGTCGGGAGCTGCTACGAGTTTCACCAGGCCGAGGGACTGAACCCGACGACCTACAGCGATATCGTCGGCGATGTCACCATTGAACTGGCCCGCATGATCAATCGGGCCATGCCCGGCCAGATTCTGGTAGGAGAATTTCAGGCCGAACTGCCGGAATCCGACGAAAATGACACGGAAACGGTACAGATCGATTCAATCAGTTTTGTCGAAAAGGCCCAGGAAAATCTGTCCCGGCTCAACGGGCTGGTGCTGTCAGGCGAAGCCATCGAGTCCATCAAGTGTTACCTGACCGGGCAACCGCGCGCCGATGGAACTTTCAGCATCCGCAAACTCGTCATCAATGACAAGCACGGCCTGACCCGCAACGTCTTTAACGCTAAAATCAATATCTACCGGCGTGAGGCTGAGCCGATACTGCTGGGTATCGAGGACCGCATGTTGCATGAGGATGCGCTGCGCACCCAGCAGCCGTGAACGAACGACGCCGGCGTTAACCGCGCTTGCCGTCCGCATACTCCAGCGCAAACATCTCCCAGACAGTCAGAAAGAGCGCCGCGATAATCGGCCCGACAACAAATCCCGAGACCCCGAACATCGTGATTCCACCGATCGTCGACAGCAGAATCAGATAATCCGGCATCCGCGTGTCGCGGCCCACCAGCATCGGCCGCAGGAAATTATCGGCCAGCCCGATCACCAGAACACCGAAAACCACCAGTATCATGGCTTTGATATAGGCCCCGCCGGTCAGCAATACGATAGCTGCGGGCAACCAGATCAACCCTGCCCCAACCACCGGAAGCATGGACATCGCCACCATGACCACACCCCAGAATACGGCTGCCTGAAAGCCCAGAGCCCAGAAAATCAGGCCACCCAGCGTCCCCTGGACGAGGCCGACGACCAGCGTTCCTTTGATGGTGGCCCTGGAAACCGTCGCAAACCGGGACAGTAACGCCCGCTCCCTCGCCTCTCCTAATGGAATCGCCCGGGTAATGGTATTCAGCATCTCATCACCGTCCCGCAGGACGAAAAACAGCAGGTACAGCATCAGGAAAAACATGACACTGAACCGCACCGCATTCTGCCCTGCAGACAGTGCCAGCGAGCCGATGAACTGGCTTCCGGTGACCGCAACCAGCGACAGATTCTGCCGGATTTCGTTGAGGTCTATGCCGATACTCTCGGCGAACTCGGTGGCCTGCGGCATCATCGCCTCGATCCAGCGAAGCGGCGCTCCCGGATCGATTTCTCCCTCGTTAATTTTGGTATACAGCCCGGTGGCCTCCTGAACAACTGCGGAAGCAACCAGCAAGGCAGGCACGATCACCGTGGTAAAAATCAGCAATACCGTCAGCAGTGCCGCCACTGACGCCCGGCCCTTGAGTACCCGTTCGAGGTAGTGCTGGACCGGCAGGAACAGGATGCCGAATACAGCTGCCCAGAGGATGGGCTGAAAGAAATCAAGCAACAGCGCAACGAAAGCGACCGTCACCAGTAACGTGAGCCCGACCAGAAATGATTGCTGCATGACCTTCGGATACCCCCCTGACGCCTGAGCCGACAGTCAGCTTACTTGCACGAACCCATGGAAGTCCATGCCAAACGGCTCACCGCCGGACATGGTGGCTTGTGACCGGGGTCACAGATTAAATGCCCGGGCACAGACCACAATGCAGCTTGTTCAGCTTGCCTGCACTGGCGGGGATTTCTCCGCCGTTCAACAGGGTAATCGTATGACCACTATCTGGATTCTGGCACTGGTCCTGGTACTCGTTATCATCGGGGTACTTGAATTCAGAGACTCCTGAGATGAGCTCGGGGCCGTCGGATCATAGTTAATCTATTTTCTATATAGTTATTGTTTACTCCTGTTTTTTCTATATATTTTATACATCAGGACCAGAGATCTGAGCAAATCCCCGGGCCACCAAAGCACTTGAACACAAAAAAGGGCGGCCCCCCGAAAAGGGCCGCCCCGTTCTTTTCCAGACTAAAAGAACGCCTCAGGCAGCTGCCTCCTTGCGCGCAGCGCGGCCTTCGACGAGCGGCACCGGCTCGAGCACCCAGTTGCCTGATGTGCGGCGAGCAGGACAGGGAATGGCATAGGCCACGTCCGTACCGTTTCGTTCATTCAGCTTGTCCATATCGATTCTGAAGCCCATATCATCGAACTTGGCCAGCCAGCTGCGATAAGCAACGATGGCCTTGTCCGCAGGCATCAGCACTTCCTTGGTATTGCTGATCGGCGTCTTGAGAGGATAAACCTCTTCCAGAATCTGGATATCCTGGCCCGCAATGACCTTGTTTCGCGCATGAATCGGACCATCGTTGGACGGATCGAGCAGGAAGTCCCGCATATTCAGGAAAAAGATCTTGGTACGACCTTCATCGACCGGCTGCTCGAAGAAATACTGGCGGAAGCCCTTGTGATTCGGCTCGGGCTGAATATTGATGTACGTGGACATCGTATTCGGGCCATAGGTGCCGCCGCCGGCATAGACATCGCCGTCCTCCGTCCTTGTATCGCCCCACGGGGTATCCTGATCGGGAGACGTCGGATGGCCTTTCTGTGGCATCGGCGGACCGTTGAACTTGTGCATGAACCAGAAACCCCAACCCTGGTTGTGGTCTTCCGTTTCGTACTCGTTGGTTCTGTAGGTCGTCCGGTCAACGCCTGCATGACCATGAGTCGGATGCACAAACTCGTTATGTGCCGGGTCAAGACCGTTTTCCATTGACCGCTCGTAGTAGAAGTTGACGTCAAGGACCAGAATCGAATTGGCCCGCCAGCCTTCCTGGCCGTACTCTTCGACTTTCAGCAGCGGTGGCCGCTCTTCTTCCGGCAAATCGCCAAGGAATGCAAAAATAATGCCGTATTGTTCTTCTACCGGATACGAATCCACTTTCGCACGGGCCGGAGCATCTGCGTCATAGCCGATTGAAGGGATGTTGACGCATTTGCCATCACCATTGAATTCCCAGCCGTGGTACGGGCAAACGATGCAACCGTCGATAATCCGGGGTTTGCCAACATTCGACCAGGCACCACCGAGCGAACCGCCACGATGTGTACAGGTATCGCTCAGTACGCGAGCTTTGCCTTCGGAATCCCGAAAAACAACAAAATTCAGGCCCAGAACCTTTACCTTCTCCGGTTGATCGGCCGCAAGGTCCTCGCTGCGCACCATCGGATACCAAAAATTAATATACATGTCCCACTCCAATTGAGTTTTTTCCTAAACCGGTATTGATGCTATCGGTTTCGGCAGGGGTCCAAATTGACATGGATCAAGTGGATTGAAAGTTCCCCGCTCACAGATCGCCCCTCTGTTTTTCCGATATAGGGCCGTAACGCGTTGCTGGCAAAGGGATATGGTCTAAAATGGGATCATGGACGGACAAACACCGGAAAAACGCAAGACATCGGATTCTCCGATCGACCAGAATCTGCACCGGCTGGTCTGGTTACGGACAATTACCACCATTGGTTCGATCGGCTGCCTGATGCTGGTCTGGTATCGCTACGACCTGCAGATGCCCGTGGGACCACTGGCTGTTGTCGCGT